>JBDTRV010000476.1:0-2962 GCA_039931475.1 Burkholderiales bacterium
CTTCGGCCATCCTCGGCCGGCTCGACGATTACGTGACTCGCTCTGGCTTCGTGATCACCCCGGTCGTCGTCTGGGCCGGCGCCGCGCGCGAGCTGACGGCCAACGCGGCCGAAGTGCAAAGCATCCACCGCATTCCGGCGGTCGAATTCATGCGCGCCGATGCGCCGCTGCTCGATGCGCTCGACGGCAGCGAGCACCCGGTTCTGCGCATGCCGATCGGCGCGAGCTGGATCGCCGCGCCGACGGCCGCCGTGCTGTATCAGTTCCGCGAGGTCTGTATCGCCGGCCGCCACACGCGCGTGGCGCATTTCGAGCAGCCGGCGTTCGCGTGGAAGTAGCGATCCGGTTGATCGACAAGCCGCCGATCCCATTGGCACTGGAGTGATGCGGCTTGCATCCTGGCCACGATGGTGCCAAGCTCGTGCGCAACGGTCGCCGCCGCGACCTTCAGGAACCCAAGGAGCACCCACATGGCCGAACTGGACAAGGAAAAAACCGTAGTCGTACTCAATCGCCTGCTCGAAGCCGAACTCGCTGGCGTGGTGCGCTACACCCACTATTCGTTTTTGGTGTTCGGCTTCGGCCGCATCCCGATCGTCTCGTGGCTGCGCAGCCAGGCCGATGAATCGCTGCTGCACGCGCAACAGGTGGGCGAATGGGTCACCGCATTGGGCGCCCATCCGTCGCTTGCGATTGGCTCGTTGCTCGAATCGCATCAGCACGATGTGGGTTCGATGCTGCGCGAATCGCTCGAAACCGAAGCGCGCGCGCTGGTGCTTTACCGCGAACTGCTGGCCGTGGTGGAAGGCTGCTCGGTCGCGCTCGAGGAGTTCGCGCGGCAGATGATCCTGCAGGAAGAGATGCACGCGGCCGACGTCGACAAGATGCTCAGGAAGCCGGGCGACGTCGCTACGTTTTCCAAGAACTGACCGACCTTGACGGTTGAGACGGGCGGACACCGCTGCCGCCGACGTCAACCATGGCCGGAAGGAGCCACCTCCCATGCAGCCGATCTCTCGCCGCCACGCCATCGCCGTGCTCGGCGTGTCCACGCTTGCGGGGGCGATTTCGCAGGGGGCTTCGGCGCAAGGCGCGCCCATGAAGTCGTGGCCACTCAAAACCCCCAAGCGCACCGGCATCCATGACGTGGCGCCCGCGCCCGATGGTGGCATCTGGTTCAGCGCGCAGGCGAGCGGGCATCTGGGCTGGCTCGATCCGCAGGCCGGGCGCACAGAACTCATCGCCCTGGGCAGCGGCTCCTCACCGCACGGCGTGATCCAGGGCCCGGATCATGCCGCCTGGCTCACCGACGGTGGCCAGAATGCGATCGTGCGGGTCGGCTGGCCTGACCGCGCGGTGCGCGTGTTTCCATTGCCGGCCGGCAGCCCTTATGCGAACCTGAACACCGCCGCGTTCGGCGGCGATGGCGATTTGTGGTTCACCGGCCAAAGCGGCATCGTCGGCAAGCTCGCCATGAAGACCGGCACCGTCACCGTGCGCGACGCCCCGCACGGGCGCGGGCCCTACGGCATCTGCGCCACGCCGGCGGGCGACATTTGGTGGTGCTCGCTCGCCGGCTCGTTCATCGCGCGCATCGACCGCGCCAGCGGCGAATCGAAAGTCGTGCAGCCGCCCACGCCCAAGCAGGGCGCGCGCCGGATCTGGAGCGACAGCAAGGGCCGCATCTGGATCAGCGAATGGAACAGTGGCAACCTCTCCCTGCACGACCCCGCCGCCAACACCTGGCGCAGTTGGCGCCTGCCCGGCGAGCGCCCGCGCGCCTATGCCGTGTATGTGGACGAACGCGACAAGGTTTGGGTCAGCGACTTCGGCGGCAATGCAGTGCTGCGGTTCGACCCGGAAACCGAAAAGTTCGAGCGCTTCGTGTTTCCGCGCGAATCAGCCGACGTGCGACAAATCCTCGGGCGGCCGGGCGAGGTGTGGTTTCCGGAGAGCGGGACGGAGCATGTGTCGATGCTTCGGACCGACTGAGATCCGATCGCGTCGGCAAGCGATCGGCCCTGTCCCGGCTTTTACAGCGATGAAAAGGCGCGTCGATTTCAGTGCTGACCGACGGCGCCGCAAGTTCAGGCTTGCCCTGCCTTCACCTTCAACCGCCACGCATGAAGCAGCGGCTCCGTATAGCCGCTCGGCTGCTCCAATCCCTTGAACACCAGCTCTTGCGCGGCCTTGTAGGCGGCTGACTTGTCGAAATTGCCGGCCATGTTCTTGTAGGCCGGATCGCCCGCGTTCTGCTTGTCCACCACGGCGGCCATGCGCTGGAAGGTCTTGTCGACCTGATCCTTGGTGACGATGCCGTGCAGCAGCCAGTTGGCGATGTGTTGGCTTGAAATGCGCAACGTGGCGCGGTCTTCCATCAGTCCGATGTTGTGGATGTCGGGCACCTTGGAAACGCCGATGCCCTGGTCGATCCAGCGCACGACGTAACCGAGGATGCCCTGCACGTTGTTGTCCAGTTCCTGCTGTTTGTCGCTGTCGCTCCAATTGGTGTCGGCGGCGACCGGGAAGGTCAGCAAGCCGTTCAGCAGCTCGTCGCGCTTCGAGTCGGCTTTGGTTTTTTCCATTTCCTTTTGCACCTCGGCCACGTTGACCTGGTGGTAGTGCAGCGCGTGCAAGGTTGCGGCCGTTGGGCTGGGCACCCAGGCGGTATTGGCGCCAGCCTTGGGCTGCGCGATTTTCTGCTCGAGCATCGCGGCCATGAGGTCGGGCATCGCCCACATGCCCTTGCCGATCTGGGCCTTGCCGCGCAGCCCGCAATCGAGGCCGACCAGCACGTTGTTTTTTTCGTAGGCGTCGATCCAGGCAGTGGATTTCATTTCGCCCTTGCGGATCATCGGGCCGCCGTGCATGTCGGTGTGGATTTCGTCGCCGGTGCGGTCCAGGAAGCCGGTGTTGATGAACGCGACCCGGGCCTTGGCGGCGTCGATGCAGGCCTTGAGGT
>JBDTRV010000477.1:0-2949 GCA_039931475.1 Burkholderiales bacterium
GCCTGCCAGATGGTGCAGGCGTTTCAGAACATCATCAGCCGCAACAAGAAGCCGGTGGATGCAGGGGTGATCTCGGTCACGATGATCCACGCGGGCGAAGCGACCAACGTCGTGCCCAACTTTTGCGAATTGCAGGGCACGGTGCGCACCTTCACGCGGGAAGTGCTCGATCTGATCGAGCGGCGCATGAAACAGGTAGCCGAGCACACCTGCGCGGCGCATGAGGCGGCTTGCGAGTTCGAGTTTCATCGCAACTATCCAGCGACGATCAATTCGCATGCCGAAGCGCACTTCGCAGCGCGCGTGATGGCCGGCATCGTCGGGCCAGAGAACGTGCTCACGCAAGAACCGACCATGGGCGGCGAGGATTTCGCCTACATGCTCGAAGCCAAGCCCGGCGCCTACGCTTTCATCGCCAACGGCGACGGCGCGCATCGCGATGTGGACCACGGCGGCGGCCCGTGCGCCTTGCACAACCCGAGCTACGACTTCAACGACGCGCTGATCCCGCTCGGCGCCACCTACTGGGTGCGGCTGGCCGAGCAATGGCTGGCGGCCGATGCGCCGGTGGCGGCGGTAGTGCACGAGCCGGGCAGCGAATCGGCGAATCAGCCCGCGGCGAGCATTGCGGCATCGTGAGCAGCACCACAGCTTCGCACCTACCGATCCGCGCGCCATCCATGCTTTGCCAAATGATTGACTGCACGCGATGATCGAAGTGACCGAGACGTTTTCCGAAAGCTATGCGCGCGCTCGCGTCCGGTTTCTGGAAGCGGCCGCCGCTGCGGGCTGCGCGATCGAGTCGCACCCGCATCCGCTGCATGGCAGGGACGGCGAAGTGCTGGCGCTGGACACGGCTCTCGATGGCCCGGCCGGCGCCGAACGAATGCTCGTGCTGTCCAGTGGCTGCCACGGCATCGAAGGCCACTGCGGCAGCGGCGTGCAAGCATTCGCGCTGCACGACCAGGAGTGGCGTGACAAGGCGCGCGCCGCTGGCGTTTCGGTGCTGTACCTGCATGCGCTCAACCCCTACGGGTTTTCGTTCGGGCGCCGGGTGACGCACGAAAACGTCGATCTGAACCGAAACTTCGTCGATTTCTCGAAGCCGCCGCCTGCCAACGACGGCTATCGGCAGCTACAACCCTTGCTGCTGCCGGAGCGCTGGCCGCCCGATGCCGCGAACCAGCAGGCGCTCGCGGACCATCTCGCCCAGCACGGCCTGCCCGCGACCCAAGAAGCGGTCACGCGCGGCCAATATGAGTTCCCCGACGGTCTGTTCTACGGCGGCAACGCGCCAAGTTGGAGCCACCAGCTCGTGCGCCACGTGCTGCACAAGCACGCGGGAACGGCGCGCCAGATCGCCTGGATCGACGTGCACAGCGGGCTGGGCGACGCTGGCATAGGCGAGCGGATTTTTTGCGGGCGGCCCGACGACATGCCGGCCATCGAGCGCGCCCGCCGCTGGTGGGGCGACAAGGTGACATCGATGCACGACGGCTCCTCCAGTTCGGCTCCGCTCACCGGCCAGATGGGCGATGCCGCATACGACGACTGTCCGAAGGCCGAGGTCACGTCAATAGCAATCGAGTTCGGCACCGTGCCGCTGATGGACGTGCTCAATGCGCTGCGAGCCGAACAGTGGCTGTATTTGCACCCCGGCGCGCCGCGCCCACTGGCTACGCAAATTCACCAGCAGATGCGCGATGCGTTCTTCACCGACAGCGACGCCTGGAAAGGCCAGGTCATCAGCCAGGCACGGCAGGCGATGTTTCAGGCGGTGGATGGGCTGACGGGCTGAGCTGGATCGATTGCTATCCTTTCAGAAGCATTCTTTCCATGACTGGTGCGCGGTGACAGCCATTTTTTTCGCTATTTCTTCTGCCGATACTTGCGCAGCGCCGCAATCTGCGCGGCCATCACGGCCAGTTCGGACTGCGCCATCGCGATGTCGATGTCGTTCTTCGCATTCTTGAGTGCTTCTTCGGCCGCCGCTTTCGCCTGGTTGGCCTTTTCGTCGTCGAGGTCCTTGCCGCGGATGGCGGTATCGGACAGCACGGTGACGCCGCTCGGTTGCACTTCGAGAATGCCGCCGGCGACGAACACGAATTCCTCGCTGCCATCGGCCATTTCGATGCGCACGGCGCCGGGCTTGATGCGTGTGATCAGCGGCGTGTGACGCGGGTAGATGCCGAGTTCGCCGGCTTCACCGGGCAGCGCCACGAACCTCGCCTCGCCCGAGAAGATCGACTCCTCGGCGCTGACGACGTCGACTTGAAGGGTGTTTGCCATCTATCTTCCTTTGCCGATTGCTTGGATCGTCGAAAAAACGAAAGTCGCCGCGCTACGCGACTTCCGTTATGCGACTTCTCTTATGCGACTTTCTTCGACTTCTCGATGGCCTCGTCGATCGTGCCGACCATGTAGAACGCCTGCTCCGGCATGTGGTCGCACTCGCCACTCGTGATCATCTTGAAGCCGCGGATCGTCTCGGCGAGCGACACGTACTTGCCGGGCGAGCCGGTGAACACTTCGGCCACGTGGAACGGCTGGGAGAGGAAGCGCTGGATCTTTCGGGCGCGGGCAACTGCCAGCTTGTCGTCGGGCGCGAGTTCGTCCATGCCCAGAATCGCGATGATGTCGCGCAGTTCCTTGTAGCGCTGCAACGTGCCCTGCACCGCGCGCGCGGTCGCGTAGTGCTCGGCGCCCACCACGAGCGGGTCGAGCTGGCGGCTGGTGGAGTCGAGCGGGTCGACCGCCGGGTAGATGCCGAGTGCCGCGATGTCGCGCGACAGCACCACGGTCGAGTCGAGGTGAGCGAAGGTGGTCGCAGGCGACGGGTCGGTCAGGTCGTCGGCCGGCACGTACACGGCTTGGATCGACGTGATCGAACCGGTCTTGGTCGACGTGATGCGCTCCTGCAGGCGGCCCATTTCCTCGGCCAGGGTCGGC
>JBDTRV010000478.1:0-2948 GCA_039931475.1 Burkholderiales bacterium
TGGGCCGCGCGGTCGGCCAGATCACGGCCGTGCCGGTGGGCGACAACGGCTTCGGCTTCGACCCCGTGATGTTCATTCCCGATCTCGGTTTGACGTTCGCGCAACTCGCGCCCGAGGTGAAGAACGCGCACAGCCATCGAGGCCAGGCGGCGCGCGAGATCGTGCGGCAGATTCGGCAAAGATGGTTGGGCGAATGAAGACCGACGCTTTCGAATCGCAAAACCGCGTCGGCGCCTGCTTGCGGGGCGTCGGAGGATCGGGCCGGTGAAGATCGGAGATTTGGCACCGCAAAGCCGCTGCGTCGCCTGCTGCCCCGACGTCGGAGAAATGGTCGCGTGAAAGGCGAGGATCGCGCATCGGACCGTCCGCGAGGTAAGCGGACGATCGCCATCGCGCCTGTCCCCGACGGCGCGCACGAGGAGCCGCCCGCCGACGCCGAGGCGCTGCAACTGCCGGGGGTCCAGCACTACCTGCGACCCGGCGCGCTGCACCTGATCGGCCAGCCGCCGTTGTCGCTCTACGTGCATCTGCCGTGGTGCCTCAAGAAATGCCCGTACTGCGACTTCAATTCGCACGAGTGGCGCGGCGACTCGGCTGCTCAGCCGTTGCCCGAATCGCGCTACGTGGATGCGCTCATCGCGGATCTTGAAGCCGCGCTGCCGCTGGTCTGGGGCCGGTCGATTGTGAGCGTCTTTCTCGGCGGCGGAACGCCCAGCCTGTTTTCGCCCGAGGCGATCGACCGGCTGCTCGGAGCGATCCGCGCGCGGCTGCCACTGGAATCCGCGTGCGAGATCACGCTGGAGGCCAATCCTGGCACTTTCGAGCGCGACCGCTTTCGCGCGTTTCGCGCCGCCGGCGTGACGCGCCTTTCGATCGGCGTGCAAAGCTTCAGCGACGAACACCTAAAGGCGCTCGGCCGCGTGCACGACCGTGCGCAGGCGCTGGCCGCGGTGGAGGAAGCGCGCTGTGCGTTCGACACCTTCAACCTCGACCTGATGTTCGCGCTGCCGGGCCAGACCATCGGAGAGTTCGAAGAGGACGTGCGCACCGCGCTCGCGTTCGAGCCGCCGCACCTGTCGGTCTATCACCTGACGATCGAGCCGAACACGGTTTTCGCGAAGTTTCCGCCGACGCTGCCGGACGACGACTCGGCCAGCCTGATGCTGGACCGCATCGGCGAGTTGACGGGCGCGGCCGGCCTGGAGCGCTACGAAGTCTCGGCCTACGCCAAGCCCGGCCACCGCTCGCAACACAACCTCAACTACTGGCGCTTTGGCGACTACCTCGGCATAGGCGCCGGCGCGCACGGCAAGCTCAGTTTTCCGCATCGGGTCCAGCGCCAAGTGCGGGTGCGCGACCCGCGCCGGTACATGGAGCGAGCGCTCAGCGGTCATGCAGTCGCGCAGGATGTGGAAGTGACGCGCGCCGATCTCGCGTTCGAGTTCATGCTGAACGCGCTGCGCCTTAAGGAAGGCTTCGCGCTGGCCGACTTCACCGCGCGCACGGGCCTGGCCCCCAGCGCGATCGCGGCGCCGCTGGCCGAAGCCGAGCGGCGCGGCCTGATCGAGATGGATCTGGCGCACGTCAGGCCGACGGCGCGGGGTTTCGATTTTCTGTCCGACCTGCAGGCCCTGTTCCTGCCTGGGTGAGCCGGCTCTTCCCGCCCGCGCAATTGGGACGAAGGCAAGCGCCGCCACCGTCCACCCTGTTCCTCTGACCGCTCCAGCCGGTTTTTTCGCGCCATCCCATGGATCCGGGATAGCGTAAGCCGTTGATGCTGACTATGGTGTTCCTTGTGTGCAAACAAAAAGGAGACAACCATGGAACTGACCGATCTTCAACTCTCGCAGGTCATGCGCAATGCATCGCAGCGCCAGCGCGCCAACTGCCTGGAGGCGCTGAACGCCGCGATGCGGACCTACGGCATCGACAACCTGCCACGCACCGCCGCTTTCCTCGCACAACTCGCGCACGAGTCGGGCGAGCTGCGATGGATGGAAGAAATCTGGGGGCCAACCGCCGCCCAAAAGCGCTACGAGCCGCCGAGCAGCCTGGCCAAGCGCCTGGGCAACTCGGAATCTGGCGACGGTAAACGCTACAAGGGCCGCGGCCCGATCCAGGTCACCGGCCGCTTCAATTACCGCAAGTACGGGGACCTGCTCGGCCTCGATCTCGAAGCCAATCCGGATCAGGCGGCCACGCCCGACATCGGCTTCGCGACCGCCGGCCTGTATTGGGAGCACAACGGCCTGAACGAGCTGGCCGACGCGGACGACTTCAAGCAGATCACGAAGCGCATCAACGGCGGGCAGAACGGCGCGGCCGATCGGGAGCGATTTTTCGAACGCGCCAAGCTGGTGCTCGCCGCAGCTTTTCCGCAAGAAGCGCTGGCGCCCGCGAAGGATCGATCGGGCAAGGCAGCGGGCATATCAATGAGCAGGGCGCAGCCGGTGCGCGACGAGCTGCCGCGCGGCGCCGAAAGCATCCGCGCCGAGGAGGCGGAAGCGGCGCCCGAGAACAAGAAGGAGACCGGCGGCGGAAAGAAGGCGGCCGAGATCGCGGCCGCGCCCAAGCGCGTGCTCGACGCACGCCCCGACACGATGGACTTCCGCGACCAGATGTACGTGCCCACCCTGGTCGAAGTGCCCACGCACGTGCCTCTCAACGAATACCACGAACACAATGTGCCGATCCTGGACCAGGGCAGCGAAGGCGCCTGCACCGGCTTCGGAATGGCAACGGTGGCCAACTATCTGCTGCTGCGCCGGCGCGTGATTCCGGACCCGATTCCCGTCAGCGCGCGCATGTTCTATGAACTCGCGCGCCGCTATGACGAGTGGCCGGGCGAAGACTATTCGGGCTCAAGCGCGCGCGGCGCGATGAAAGGCTGGCACAAGCACGGCGTCTGCGCAGAGCACGAATATCCGTACGTGGCCGGCAAGAAAAGC
>JBDTRV010000479.1:0-2943 GCA_039931475.1 Burkholderiales bacterium
GCCGTCGCTGACCAAGCCTGCGGCACCGCGCACCATGAGTCGGGTCGTGAGGATTTCGCCGCCCGACGCCACGCGGGTTTCGCCGCGACAGTCGAGCACCAGCACATGGCCCGGCGGGCACGATTCGATCGCCTTGCGTTGCGGGTGGTCGTAGTCATCGAAGGCGCTGAGTTTGTCGATGTCTTCACGCGCCGGAATGCTGCGCATCGTGTAAGCGGGGCCGACCATGTTGCCGCCCGAAGGGTCAGTCAGCCGCGCGATGCCTTGGATGAAGACGTTGCGAAAGCCGTGCTTGAACAGTTGGGTGCACAAGGTTGCGCAACTCACGCCGCGCAGCAGGGAGAGGGTGGTTTCGTTCATGATGCGCATCCGTTCA
This sequence comes from Burkholderiales bacterium, assembly GCA_039931475.1. Taxonomy (GTDB): domain Bacteria; phylum Pseudomonadota; class Gammaproteobacteria; order Burkholderiales; family Burkholderiaceae_C; genus JBBPYC01. The sequence continues at coordinate 377 of JBDTRV010000479.1, forward strand.
GTAGAGACCCATGCCGCCATTTACCTCGATCATTTCGCCGGTGATGAAACCGGATTGGTCCGAGGTCAGGAACAGGGTGGTGTTGGCAACATCTTCAGGCTGGCCTTCGCGGCGCAGGGGTGTGCGTTCGACCCCGGCGGCGCGACCTTGCGGCGTGTTGAACACATCGTGAAAGCGCGTGGCGATCAGCCCGGGCGCGATCGCATTGACGCGCACGCCTTCGGGGCCAACCTCTTTGGCCAGTGCGCGCGTATAGGCCAGCAGCGCACCTTTGGCAGCGCCATAGTGGCTTGCGCCCGGGCCGCCGCCATCATGAGCCGCCAGCGACGACATGATCACGATGTTGCCGCTCTTGCGCGGCACCATGTGCCGCAGCGCCGCACGGCAGCTCAGGAACGCGCTGGTCAGGTTGAGGCCGATCGCCTGGTTCCAGAATTCGAGCGTCATTTCCGCGCACTTGACGCGCTTGAGCAACCCGCCGGCGTTGGCCACCACGGAGTCGATTTGTCCGAAGCGCTCGAGCGTCTTTGCAAAGGCCTGTTCGACCTGCGCCTCATCGGTCACATCCGAATGCAGCGCGAGTGCGCGGTCTCCCAACTCCGAGGCAAGTTTGTTGGCTTCCTCCTTGCTGGACCAATAGGTGAAGGCGACGTTGTCCCCGCGCGCTGCGTGGGCGCGCACGATCGCGGCTCCGATGCCGGACGCGCCACCCGTGACCAATGTGGTTTTTTTCTGTGTGTTCATGCCGAAAGGCTCCTTGGGTTTTCGACCAGGCCCAATGCCGCGGTCGATTCACGCGCGACAAGTTCCGGCGCGAACACAAGTTCGTGCGGTACCTCGTCGCTGTTTTTCATTCGTGCCAGCACGCGTTCCACTGCAGCGGTTGCCATTTCCCGCATCGGCTGGCGCACGGTGCTCAATGCCGGGCTGAGGTACTGTCCCAGGAACAGGTCGTCGATGCCGACCACCGAAACGTCCTCTGGCACACGCCGCCCGGTTTGCCGAAGCCCGGCCAGCAGACCGATCGCGACCATGTCGTTCATGGCCACGTAGCCCGTGGCGCGGCAGCCCTGCGCCTGCCGTGCGAGGGCCGCCGTGCGTCCGATCTCGGCCATTTCCACTTCGGCTTGCCCCGCCGGCACGTCGCCGAACTGCACCTCGATCCGAGCGCCGCCGCGCGCGCAAGCCTCGAGCACGCCTTCCATCCGTGCGATCCGGTTGACCGAGCGGATCGGCGCCGACACGTAGGCGATGTCGCGGTGTCCGAGCGCCAGCAGATGCTCCGCCGCCATCGCGCCGGCAAGCCGGTTGTCGAGGCTGACGTAGTCCATCAACAGATCCGCATGCTGCGCGGTGCGGTCGAAGCTGGCCACTGCCAATCCGCCGCGGATCAGCGGAGCGAGATGCTCCTGCGCCTGCAGCGCCGAGCCGACGATCACGCCTTGCACGCCTTGCGCCATGAACGCTTGCGCATATTCCTGTTCGCGCTCCGCACTGCGCTGGGTGTTGCACAGCAGCACGCCGTAGCCGCGGGCGATGGCGGCGTCTTCGATCCACCGGGCCAACGTTCCGAAGAACGGGTTGGCAATCGACGGAACGAGCAGTCCGATCATCGGCATGTGACCGATCTTGAGACGCCGTGCCGATTGATTGGGCCTGAAACCGAGATCCGAAATAGCTTGCCTGACGCGCGCCAGCGTCTCCGCCCGCATGCGCGCCTCGCGGCCGTTGAGCACGTTGGACACCGTGGCGACCGATACGCCGGCGCGTTGCGCCACGTCGTCAATGGTGATCGCGGAGGTTCGTTTCATCGGGATGCAAATGATGGTTCATTTCAGAAACAGGCCGGGAAGCCAGAGCGACAATGCCGGCACGAACGTGACGATGCTCAGGACCGCGAGCAACGCAAAGTAAAAGGGATACAGCGCGCGCGTCACGGCCTCAAGACTCACCTTGCCCACGGCGCTTCCGACGAACAGCACGGTGCCAACCGGCGGCGTGATCAACCCCAAGCCGAGGTTGACCATCATGATCATGCCGAAGTGCACCGGATCGATGCCAAGCTTCGTGACCATCGGCAACAGGATGGGCGTCAAGATCAGGATCAACGGCGCCATGTCCATCAGCGTGCCGAGCACCAGCAACATCACGTTGATGCACAGCAGGATGATGTAGCGGTTGTCCGACAGCGTTGTGAAGAACGCCGTCACCTTGACCGGAATCTGCATCAAGGTCATGAGGTAGCCGAAGCCCGACGCGAAGGCGATCAGGATCATCACGATCGACACCGTCTTGACCGTGCGGTGCATCAGCTTGGGCAGGTCCTTCCACCGGTAATCCCGGTAGATGAACATCGTGACGAAGAACGCCCAGATCACCGCGATGGCGGCCGACTCAGTAGCCGTGAACACGCCCGACAAGATGCCGCCGAGGATGATGCCCATGGTCGCCAGGCCCCACAGCGCATCGGCACAAATCCGCAACGCTTGCCGCAGCGGAATGGTCTCGCCTTTCGGAAACTGCTTCTTGCGGGCGATGACCAGGCACAAGGTGGCCAAGGTCAAGCC
>JBDTRV010000480.1:0-2937 GCA_039931475.1 Burkholderiales bacterium
TCATCAACATCAGCCAGAACACGAAAATCGTCGTGTTCGTCGGCACCTTCAGCGCGGGCGCGCAGGAGCTGCGGCTCGAAGAAGGTGGATTGCGGATTGCGAAGGACGGCGGCTCGAAGAAGTTCGTCGCCGAGGTCGAGCAGCGCACCTTCAGCGGAGCCGAAGCGCTCAGACGCGGGCAGCGCGTGCTGTACGTGACCGAGCGCTGCGTGTTCCGGCTGGTGGCCGACGAGGCTGGCCAAAGCGCGCTGGAGTTGATCGAGCTGGCGCCAGGTGTCGATCTGCGAACCGACGTGCTCGATCGCATGGGCTTCGCGCCTCGCATCGCGAACGACCTGAAGCCGATGGACGCGCGGCTGTTCCAGCCCGAGTCGTTGGGCCTGCGCGAGCGTCTGCTCAATCGCACCCTGGCCGAGCGCTTCGAGCTGGACCGTGCCCGGCGCCTGCTGCACATCGATTTCTCGGGTCTCAGGATCGGCTTGCCGGCGATGATCCGGCTTATCGACCATGAGGTGCGCGCGCTGCTGACTCCCTTCGGCCAGCGCGTCGATGTGATCGTCAACTACGACAACTTTTCGATTGCTCCAGAGTTGGAGGACGAATACACCGCGATGGTCGAGCAACTCACTACCGACCACTATGGCCATGTGACGCGCTATGCCACCGGCGGCTTCGTCAAGTCGCGTCTGGGCAATGCCGCAAGAAAAGGCTGATTTGGCATGCCCGCCGATGTACTGATCAGCGAAGTCGGCCCGCGCGACGGTTTGCAATCGGCCAAGAGGGTGATGCCGACCGCCCGCCAGGCTTCGGTGAATCGACGCACCGCACGCGGCGGGACTCGCCGAGATCGAGGTCGCGCCGTTCGTTCCCGCGAAGCTGTTGCCGCAGATGGCCGATGCGGCCGAGGCCGTGCGCCATTGCGTTGGCTTGCCCGGACTCACCGTGGTAGCGCTCGGGCCCCGACGGCATGGCGGTGTACAGCGAAGGTCGGCTGGTGGTGGCCGATGCAAGCCTCGGCGGCGCATTTGTGCTGAACCGCCGGGGCGAGGTCACGCACTTCGTGCGCAGCAGTGCGGGGCAGACCGTCACCAACGTGGCGTTTCGGCCCGGGTTGAAACAGGTCGTGCTGACCGAGTCGCAAACGGGAAGCGGATTGACCGCCACGCTTCCCGCGCCGGGTCAGACATTGTTCTCGCGCTCGGGTGCTACTTAAAGAATAGCTAAAAACCGAAGTGCAGCGGGCGCAAATGGGCAAAAAACCCCAAAAAACAGTTGCGACGGCGGCCCGGCGTTACCCCGCCATGGTCTCGTACACCAGCCGGTTGGCCTGATAGCAGCCGCAGGCGACCGCTTTCAGCCCCGGCCGATCCACGATCGTGATGATCCCGCGATGCGAGCCGATCAGGTTGCGCATAACCAATGCGGCCGAGGCATTGGTGATGCCGGCACGGCGAACACCCAACATGCCGGCGAGCGCTTCGTGCGTGAGCACAAGTCGCGGTGAGCCAGCGCGGTCCTGCATCGAGAGCAGCCAGTGCGCCAGCCGAGCTTCCAGCAGATGCAGGTACGAACATGCCCCCATTCGCACCGATTGCGTCAGCAGCAGGCACAGGTAGCGATTGAGCAGGCGCCGCAATGTCGGGCTTGCTGCAAGTTCGACCTTGAGTATTTGCGCGGTCATGCGCCATGCCTTGCCGGCGCCCTGGACCTGTACCTGGTGCGGCGCGCAATCGACATCGAAGGCGAGTTCATAGCCGAACGCGCCTTCGTTGCCGATCATGGCAGCCCGAAGTTCGGTGCGGCCTTCGACCGCGGAAACGATCGAGACGTAGGTGCTGGTCGGAAAGTGGACGTGCAGCAGAGCGTCGCCAGCCTCGTACAGGACCTGGCCGCGCTCGAATTGGACTTCGACGCAAGCGCCGATGAAGTGTTCCTGTTCGGCGGCAGGCAGTGCCTGCAGCAACCGGTTGCTCTCCGGTGCGGGATGGTGGTGGGTCACATGGCCTTGAAAGTTGCTGGCGCCCGGCTGGGTGGCGGCGAATCGGCGCGTCGCAGCCACATCGTAGCCCCGAAAACGCAAGTGGGTTGCCATCGGATGCGCCGGCTCGGCAACTCAAAACGGTTCTGGGATGTCAGTCAATCGATCGGTCTCGCGCTTGACGACCGAATAGCATTCGCAGACTTGTCGCTCCAGGCCGGGCCGGTCGAGTACGGTGATGCGCCCGCGGGCGTAGCGGATCAGGCCTTGGCGTTGCAGCTTGCTGGCGGCTTCGGTGACGCCCTCGCGCCGCACGCCGAGCATGTTGGCGATCAGCTCCTGCGTCATCGCGAGCTCATCGCGCTGGAGCCGGTCCAGGCTCAGCAACAGCCAGCGGCAAAGCTGTTGCTCGAGGGAATGGTGCCGGTTGCACACCGCCGTCTGCGCCATCTGGGTGATCAGCGACTGCGTGTAGCGCAGCAGCACATGAAGCAGCGGCCCGCGCCGTTCGATAAGCGACTTGAGCTGGCTCGCGGGCAGGCGCAGCGCCTGCCCGGCGCTTTGCACCACCGCTTGGCTCGGCGTGCTGCCCCCACCCATCAACAGCGAGACGCCGACCATGCCGTCGTGGCCGACGATGGCGATTTCGGCCGATTGCCCGTTTTCAAGCACGTAGAGCAGCGACACGATCGAGTCGAGCGGGAAATAGACGTACTGCTGGACCGCGCCGGACTCATACAACACGTCGCCCAACTCGAGCTGCACCGGCGTCAACATCGGCGCCAGTTCCGCGCGCGAATCGGCCGGCAACAAGTTCAGCAAGCTGTTGCTGGGCGCAGCGGATTCTGTTCGATTCGAAGCAGAATGTCCTGTCATGGCGCCGTTACCCAAAAATGCGGATCGTCTTAGGAAATATTAGCGCCGCCGGTGCGGTAGCGTACAAGATCGTTTTTTGCACT
>JBDTRV010000481.1:0-2936 GCA_039931475.1 Burkholderiales bacterium
TAAGTTGTTGATTCAATTGGGCTACGGATGGTCGAGTGACAAACTTGGGCTAGGCGAGGGCTAATCCTTGGCGATTGGGCCATCCTTGAACAGCCGCTTCTTCATCTCTTCGCCAAACTTAGGATTGTTGCGGCGAAGCCATTCGAGCAGCATCACGGCATGCTCCTTTTCCTCGTCGCGGTTGTGCTCGAGGATCTTCTTGAGTTCAGGATCCTTGCAGGCATCGACCCGCTGGTTGTACCAGTCGGCCGCCTCCAACTCTTCCATCAGCGACACGATCGCGCGGTGCGTGTCCTTGGTCTGCTGTGACAGCTCGGACGGGTCTTCATGAAACTGGACGCTGGACATCTGCTTTTCCTTCTGGTCGGTTTGAATGAATCGCCAAGTATGGCCCCACTCACTCCGCCGGTTCGTGCCGCCGTTGGGCCCGCAGGCGCGGCGGAAAGATCAGCCAGACCGCGAGCACGAGCGCGCCGAACAGTGTGTAGACCAGCACGAACACCCACGGCGGGGCATCCCAGTACAGCAGGCGTTGCAGCCAGTGCGCCACGAAATCGCCGGCGTAGGTCGCTTGCCCACCCTTGCCGCGCAGCCACATTTCGAGCGTGGTCAGCGGACAGACGATACCGAGCCACGCCTGGAGCGCGACGACGCCGATCGCCGCCAGATGCGCAAGCCGGAACCACAGCGCATCGGCCCAGCGCCAGCCGCGCCAGTGGCCCCAGAGAATCAGCGCCAGACCGAGCACCACGAACAGCACGACCGCGACGTGCAGCGCGAGCACGGTATCGGCCAGCAGGCGGAAGGTCACTTCGCGGCGCACGGCCTCGACGGTGGTTGCACGGGTCGATGGCGCTGCGTGCCCAACGCTCGGCGCCCACAGCTCGTCACACGCCGCCTTCCAGTTCGGCCACCGGTCGACGAGTCAGGAACCCGCGCCCCGGCGGCAATCCGCTGATCACGGATGCGGCCGCGAGGCTGGGGCTCACCGTGCCACGCGAAGCTTGCGAAAGCGCCAAGGCCGCGCCGGGCACGCCTACCAGCGCGAGCCGAACGTGAGCCGAAGGTCGTTGATCTGCCCGTCTGTCAGGGGTTTGGGTTTCGGCTCGCTGATCGCCCACAGGCGCGCGGTTTCTTCCAGTTCTTCCAGCACCGCGAACGCCGCCGACGGCGTCTCATGCCACACGTTCGGGCCGACGCGCTCGATCATCACTGCCCGGATCGGACTGCCGCGCTTGCCGTACTGCGCGATCGCGCGGGCGGTCATCTCGGCTGCCTGCGGGTCACCGGGCCGGTGGTAGGCAATGCGCGGCACATGGCCAACCTTCATCACGAAATATGGCGTCAATGCCGGCAGCAGTTCGGCCCCGGACGCCTGCAGTGACAGCAACACGCAATGCGTGCTGTGGGTGTGGATCACGCACCGGGTGGCCGGGTCGATCGGCGCCACGGCGTCGTAGATGCGGCGGTGCAGCTCGATCGTCTTGCTCGGTTTGTCGCCGCCGGCGTGGCGCCCTTGCAGATCGATCCGCGCGATGCGGGCCGGATCGAGCTCTCCCAGGATAGCGTCGGTCGGCGTGATCAAAAACCCGTCGTCAAGGCGGATGCTGATGTTGCCGGCGCTGCCGACGACGTGGCCGCGGTCGAACAACATTTTGCCGAGGTGGCAGATTTCTTCGCGAAGTCGGGTTTCATTCATCCAAGCATTGTGAACGCTTGGGTGAAGAAGTCGGGCGCACCGAAGTTGCCAGACTTGAGCGTGAGGTGCAGGCCGCCATCGCCAGCCGCTTGCGACCTTGCATGGCACCAGGGAACGCCCGGCGCGATCTGCGGGCCGATGCGCAGCTGCTCGATGCCAAGCGCTTGTACACAGGCGCCGGAGGTTTCACCGCCGGCCACGATCAACTGCCGCACGCCGCGTTCGACCAGCCCGCGTGCGACTGCCGCCAACGTGCGCTCGACCATGGCGCCGGCTTCGTCGACACCGAGCTTTGCCTGCACCTGCTTGACGGCTGCGGCCTCGGCCGTTGAATACACCAGCACCGGCCCATCGGCCAGCAGCGGTTCGACCCAGGCCAGCGCCTGCTCGGCCAGATCCTCGCCGGCGGCGAGCTCGAGCGGATCGAGCGCGAACGCGGGCCGGCCGGACTCGATGAAATGCTGGACCTGCTCGTTGGTGGCGGCCGAGCAACTGCCCGAGACCACGGCTTGCAAGCCGGCCGCGGGCGGCAGGGCGGCGGCGCCTTCGGCCGGCTCGATGCCGAAATTCTTCGGAAGCGCGATCGCCACGCCCGAGCCGGCGGTGACGAGCGGCATGTCTTTCAGCGTCGGGCCAAGCTGCCATAAATCGTCGTTGTCGACAGAGTCGATCACCGCGATTTGCACGCCCTCGGCGCGTAAGGCCTCGAAGCGCTGGCGAATTGCCTCCGGGCCGCGCGCCACCACCTTGCGGTCGACCAGGCCCACCTTGCGCGTTGCGCATTGCGCTTGCAGCACGCGCACCAGGTTCGAATCGGTCATCGGCGTGAGCGGATGGTTCCTCATGCTGCTTTCGGACAACAGCAGGTCGCCGACGAACAGATAGCCCTTGAACACGGTGCGCTGGTTGTCCGGAAAGGCAGGGGTCGCGATCGTGAAGTCACTGTTCAGCGCGCTCATCAGCGCTTCGGTCACAGGGCCGATGTTGCCGCGCGGTTCACCTTCGAATCGGCTGTCGAAGGTCGAGCAATACTTGAAATAAAACTGCTTGGCGCCCATGCGGCGCAGCCAGCCCAGCGCCGCCAGCGATTGCGCCACCGCTTCTTGCGGCGGGACGGTGCGCGATTTGAGCGCGACCACCACCGCTTCGACCTCGGCCTCGCGCGCATCGAAGCCCGAGCCGGGCACGCCGATGGTCTGGACCACCCGCATGCCGGCGCGCACCAGGTTGTTGGCCA
>JBDTRV010000482.1:0-2935 GCA_039931475.1 Burkholderiales bacterium
CGTGGTACAGCAGGCTCGACCAGTTCACCACCGGTTCCTGATGGTCCTCGAACGACGAGGTATTGGCCACCGCGCGGTGCCCGATCGCGAGCAGCCTGCCATCGATGTCGGCGCCCAACGTGATGGTCTGAATCGTTTCGGGCCGGTAGGACAGCGTGAACATCTGGTCCCGCGTGAGCACCACCCGCACCGAGCGTTCCAGCGCGAGCGACGCGAGCACAGCGAGGAAGACTTGATACTGCGGCCGCAGGCCCGAGCCGAACGCGCCGCCGACAAAGCTGTTGACGACCCGCACCTTGCGTTTGGGCAACTTGAACGCATGCGCGAGATAGCCCTGCACGTTCAGCGAGCCTTGGGTCTTGTCGTACACCAGCACCGAGCCGTCGCCCTGCCAGACGCAGGTGCTGGCGAACGGCTCCATCGGGTTGTGATGCTCGATGGGCATTCGATACTCCGCCTCGAACTTGACCGGCGCGTCGACGAAGGCTTCGGCGAAGTCGCCGCGCGGTTTCGGCGGCGGCGCGATGCCCAGGCGCTTTTTGGGCGGCTTGTAGCTGCCTGCCTTCGCTTCGTGCAGATCGGTGCAATGCGGCTCGGCCGCGTACGCCACCCGCACCAGCGCCGACGCATCACGCGCCGCTTCGAACGACTCGGCCACCACCAGCGCGACCGGCTGGCCGGAGAACAGGATGCGCTCGCTGCCCAATGGGCGGAACGCATCGCCGGGCGGGCCGACCATGTCGGTGTAGTCGCCGGACCAGTCCGATGCGCGCGGGCGGTGCTCGTGCGTGAACACGTCGATCACGCCGGGCAGGGCGCGCGCGGCCGCGCCGTCGATCCACAGGATGCGGCCCTTGGCGATAGACGCCGACACGACGCAGCCGTGCAGCAGATCGGGCGCGTCGTATTCGGCGGCATATCGCGCGGCGCCGGTGACCTTGAGCGGCCCATCGACCCGGCGTGTCGGCTTACCGACGAGGGTGTCATCAGCGTGTTCTTGCATGGCAGGCGTCCCGGTTCAGTTGATGCTCTTGACCGCCTGCTGCTGCGGCGTGCCGGCGGCCGCTTGCGACAGCGCGCGGACGATCGCACGGTATGCCAGCGGAATCTTGAAATCGTTCGCGCCTTGACCCCGCGCGCCCTCGAGCAGCGCATCGGCCGCCGTCGCAAATGTTGCCTCCGTCGGCGCGGCCCCTTCCAGCAGGTTTTCCGCCGCCGGGTCGCGCCAGGGTTTGTGCGCCACGCCGCCAAGCGCGATGCGGGCGCGCCGCACCGTGCCGTGTTCGATCTGGAGGCCCACCGCGCAGGACACCAGCGCGAATGCATACGACTGCCGATCGCGCAGCTTCAAGTAGGTGTGGTGCGGGCCGAAGTCACACGGCGGCAGTTCGATCGCCGTGATCAGGTCGCCGGCCTCGAGGTTGTGGTCGTGCTCGGGTGTATCGCCAGGCAGCCGATGGAAGTCCGCGAACGCGATGCGCCGCTCGCCGTTCTTCGCGCTTTGCACCACCACCTGCGCATCGAGCGCGGCGAGCGCGACGCACATGTCGGACGGATGGGTCGCAATGCAGGCATCGCTCGCGCCGAGGATCGCGTGGATGCGGTTCACCCCGCCGATCGCGCCGCAGCCCGAGCCGGGATCACGCTTGTTGCAGGCCGGCGCGCCGACGTCATAAAAGTAATAGCAGCGCGTGCGTTGCAGCAGGTTGCCGCCGTTCGTCGCGGCGTTGCGCAACTGGGCGCTCGCACCGGCGAGGATCGCCGAGGCCAACAGCGGATAGCGCTCGGCCACGCGCGGATCGTGGGCCGTATCCGCGTTGCTCGCTAGTGCGCCCAACCGCAGCCCGCCTCCTTCGATCTCGTCGATCGCGGCAAGCGGAAGCCGGGAGATGTCGATCAGCAGCGCAGGCCGCTCGACCTCGTACTTCATCAGGTCCACCAGGTTGGTGCCGCCGGCAATCGCGCGCGCGCCAGGCTTGTTGAGAGCACGCAGCGCATCTTCGAGGTTTTCGGCGCGATGGTAGCCAAAGCGGTTCATCGCGGCTCCACCCGTTCCTGCGCGCGGCCGTCGGTGCTCGAATTTCCTTGGCCCATCACATCTTCGATTGCGTCGACGATGTTGGTGTAAGCGCCGCAGCGGCACAAGTTGCCGCTCATCAGCTCGCGAATCTCGGCGCGAGTGGTGGCCTTGCCTTCGGCCAGCATGCCGACCGCCGAGCAGATCTGCCCGGGTGTGCAGTAGCCGCACTGAAATGCGTCGTGCTCCACAAACGCTTCCTGCATCGGATGCAGCGCGCCGTTGGCGCCTGCCAGCCCTTCGATGGTGGTGACTTCCGATCCATCCTTCATCACGGCGAGCAGCAGGCAACTGTTCATGCGCTTTCCGTCGACCAGGACGGTGCAGGCGCCGCACTGGCCGTGGTCGCAACCTTTCTTCGGGCCGGTGAGGCCGAGGCGCTCGCGCACCAGATCGAGTAATGTCGTCCACGGCGGCACTGACAACTGATGGCGCTGGCCGTTGACGCTGATGCTGATGGCGAATTCGCCCGATCGCGTGGGGGTCTCAATCCTGCTTTCCATCACTTGCCTTTCCGTTGTTTGTTCGATGAGCGGGCTTGCACCGAAGCAGCGAGGGCGTTGAAGGGATGCTGAGCAAGCCCTGTGCCCAAGCAGACTTCGACTTTTACACGTGCCGGCGACACAATGACCCTCCACCCCCCCACAAGACATCGACCATGACAGACAAGCCCACCCGCCTGACCGCAGCCGATTTCGAGCCCGCCGTGTTGCGCCTGTTCAATGAATACGTTCATGGACAGATCGACCGCCGCGGATTTCTCGATCGGGCCGCGCGCTACGCCGTCGGCGGCACCACCGCGGCTGGGCTGCTAGCCGCGCTGAGCCCCAACTTCGCACTCGCGCAGCAGGTCGCGGA
>JBDTRV010000483.1:0-2933 GCA_039931475.1 Burkholderiales bacterium
TTCCGTAGCCAAGCTTTTGCCACGATCCACGGCTCGTGCTGTCAGCCTCGACGATTCGCCGACTGCCTCTGCCTCAGCCTCAGCCGCCCGGCTTCGGTCGCATCGGGACTCGAGCCTTGATCACGCTTTGAGGTAACGGGCCTTGCCCCCGAGCCAGCGATCGACGTGCCGCGCCGCAACCTCTGGCGCGGCCCCCTGCAACAGCGGCGCCTGCTCGCGCGCCCATTCCAGCAGCGCGGCGTCAGCCGCGAGATCGGCAAAGCGTAGCAACGCAACGCCCGACTGGCGCGCGCCCAGAAACTCGCCGGGACCGCGCAGTTCCAGATCGCGCCGCGCGATCTCAAAGCCGTCGGTGCTGTGCGCCATGGCGCGCAGTCGTTCGCGCGCGAGCTCGTTGAGGCGCCCGGCCTCACCGGTCGAATACAGCAGCACGCAGGCCGACGCCGCCGCGCCGCGCCCGACCCGGCCTCGAAGCTGGTGCAGTTGCGACAGGCCGAAACGCTCGGCGTGTTCAATCACCATCAGCGACGCATTGGCGACGTCGACGCCCACTTCGATCACCGTGGTGCTCACCAGCACGCCGATGGCGCCAGCGGCAAAGCGCGCCATCACGTCTTTTTTCTCCGCCACGGCAAGGCGCGAATGCAACAGCGCGACCCGCGCCTCGGGCAACGCGGCGGCGAGCGCGGCGCAGGTCGCGGTCGCGTCGGCCAGGTCGAGCGCTTCGCTTTCCTCGATCAGCGGGCAGACCCAGTAAACCTGCCTTCCCTGCCCAAGTTGCGCGCGAATCCGTTCGATGACTTCCGCGCGCCGGGTGTCCGCCACCAGTTTCGTGACGATCGGCGTGCGGCCGGGTGGCAATTGGTCGATGGTGGAGACGTCCAGGTCGGCCAGATAGCTCATTGCCAAAGTGCGTGGGATCGGCGTGGCACTCATCATGAGCAGGTGCGGCTCGTGGCCGGGCGCGGCCATCTTCTCGCGCAGCGCGAGCCGCTGGGCGACGCCGAAGCGGTGCTGCTCGTCGATGATGGCCAAGGCGAGCCGGGCGAACCGCACCTGCTGCTGAATCACCGCATGCGTGCCGACCACCAGCGCCGCGCTTCCGGATTCGACCAGTTCGAGCATCGCGGCGCGCTCCTTTTTTTTCTGGCTGCCGGACAGCCAGGCGACGGTGACGCCAAGCGGCGCAAGCCAGCCGACCAGCTTGGCAAAGTGCTGGCCGGCGAGGATTTCGGTCGGCACCATCAGCGCGCATTGCCAGCCGGCGTCGATCGCGACCGCCGCCGCGAGCGCCGCGACCACGGTTTTGCCCGAGCCGACGTCGCCTTGCAGCAGCCGGTTCATCGGCACGCCGCGCGCAATGTCCCGAGCGATCTCGCCGGCAACCCGATGCTGCGCGGCGGTCAGATCGAACGGCAGCGCCGCCAGCAACCGCTCGTGCAGGCCGCCGCTGGCTGCCAAAAGCGCTGGCGCACGCAGCCGATCGCGTTCGCGCCGGGCCTCCAGTTGCGACAGTTGCTGAGCGAGCAGTTCCTCGGCCTTGAGGCGCTGCCAGGCCGGATGGCTGCGGTCTTCGAGCGCGGCGATGGCGACGTCGGGCGCTGGGTGATGCAGGAATTCGAGTGCGCGGCGCAAGGTCCACGGCGCGGCTTCAGAAGGCGTGTCCGCGTGGCGGTCGCCGTCGCCGTTGCCGTGACGCATCGGAATGGGGGCGAGCCGATCCAGCGTCTCGGCCAGATCCGCGCGCTTGAGGCCCCCTTCGATCGCCCGCCGCAAGTACGCCTGCGCAAGACCTGCCACCGTCGGATACACCGGCGTGAGCGCGGTGGCCAGCGGACCGCCGGCGGCGGCAAACACGGGATGCATCATCGAAAAGCCCGCGAAGCCGCCGCGCACTTCGCCCCGGATCCGCAGCCACTTGCCCACCGCGAGCGACTTCTGCGTGGATGGATAGAAGTGGAAGAAGCGCAGGGTGCACACGTCGGATTCATCGTCCACCGTGACGAGCAACTGGCGGCGCGAGCGCAATTGAACCTCGCAGGCCGTGACCGTGGCCTCGATCTGCACCACTTCGCCATCGCGCGCATCGGCCAGCCGCACGATCCGCGTTTCGTCCTCCCAGCGCAGCGGCAGGTGCAGCGCCAGGTCGATGTCGTGCACGAGGCCGAGTTTCTCGAGCGCTTTCTGGGGGAAGGATTTGGCTGCGGCGCGCTTCGCGGGCGGTGGCGGCGGTGGCGGGGATCGCGACGGGTCCGGCATGCGCGGATTTTGCACGCCTGCCTTGGCGCGATGTTCGCCTTGAACCTTTTTCGAGCCGATCGCAACCTACTGGGTGAGTGGCCCGACCGGATCGAGCCGGGGCGCTTTTGCTGGAGCCACGACACAGCGACGCGTTGATGCCGCACCACGCTCCTTCGGTCCCGTCGTCATCAAGCAACCACCATCATGAAGCCATCGTTTAACACCATCGCCAGTGCCGCCGACGTGGCCTCCATGCTCGCGGCCGCTCCAGTCCCGGGCAGCGCCGGCAGTGCGCGTCTTCACCGGCAATGTTTCGAACGACCTCCTCGGTCAGAACCGGCCCATGGCGAGGGCGGTGACGGTGCTGACGTGGCGCCGTCCGAGAAATGCGTGAATACATCTTTTCCGCTGTCAAATAGCGCCGGCCACGACAACCGCGCCGCGCCGGCCCGCAAAGCCGGGAGCGACCCGATTGCGCCGTTATCAGGCGTCACCCCGGCATGGGTGCGCTCGCAACTGGTCGGCCGCGACGCCAGTTGCGCAACGCCGTTTGGCGAGCGCCGGCTGATCTACGCCGACCATGTCGCGTCCGGGCGCTCGCTGCGCTGGATCGAGGCCTTCATCCTCGCGCACATCCTGCCGCACTACGGCAACACGCATACCGAGGACAGCGCGACCGGCGCGCGCATGAC
>JBDTRV010000484.1:0-2927 GCA_039931475.1 Burkholderiales bacterium
ACGTGCCGATGCTCAATGCGCTGAACGAAGTGCTGCGCGACGACTACATCAAGGATTCGGTCTCCGGCGTCGGCCGCTGGAACAAGGTGCTCGACAAGGCCGGCATCCCGTTCAAGCTCGCGGTGCCGCACAAGGCGTTTCACCGCAACATCGGCGCGCTGTCTGGTGTGAAGGTGTCGCCGGATGGGCGCGTGCTGAACGATGCGGAATGGAACGCCCACGTGGACCAATGGCTGCCGAGCGCGGAAGACCGCGCGTTCGTCGCGAGCCTGATGGGCAGAGTGGTCGAGCCCGGCAAGTTCGCCAACTGGATTGCGCCGCCGGTGATGGGCATCAACCGGCAACCGGTGGACTTCGAGTACGTGCGGTTTGGCTGAACCCACCCCCAGGCTTTGCTCGCTATGCTCGAGGCTCGCCCACCCCTAGCAGAGGGAGCCCTCGGCGGACCGGCTGAGTCGGCTTCGCGGCGCCGGCTGGATTTGTTCCTGCCACCATTTTCGACTCGCGCCAAAGGCTCGATCGGTCCCGTTCGCAAAGCTAAAGGTGCCTGAAGCGAAAAGTGGCCGAGCGGCTGCCGGACAGCGCCAAGGAGACAACCACATGGACACAGCCACCGACACAGCGGTGATCAAGCAACACCTGATCGACCCCGAAATCTGCATTCGCTGCAACACCTGCGAGGCAACCTGCCCGGTCAATGCGATCACGCACGACAGCAACAACTATGTCGTCAACGCCGACATCTGCAATTTGTGCATGGCCTGCATCTCGCCGTGCCCGACCGGCTCGATCGACAACTGGCGCACGATGCCGAAAGCAGAGGCGTATTCGATCGAAGACCAGTTCACCTGGGAAGAGTTGCCGGCGGAGCTGTCACCCGAGCAGTTGGCCGAAGCCGGCGTTGCGGCCGGTGACGAGGTGGTGGTCGATTTCGCTCCCGCTCCCGCGCCCAATTCGCCGGGTCTGGCCGCGGCCGGCGAGGAGGTTTTCAACTCCGCCGCTTTCAACGCGACCATGCCGCCGTGGTCGGCCGCGCACGCCTACACCAACCTGTACCCGCCCAAGGCGCCGACCACCGCCACCGTGGTCGGCAACTTCAAGGTCAACGAACCGGGCACCGAGAACGACACCTATCACATCGTGCTCGACATGGGCGCGATGCCGTTTCCGGTACTCGAAGGCCAGTCGATCGCTATTCAAGCACCGGGCGTCGACGCCAAGGGCAAGCCGCACCACGCGCGCCAGTATTCGATCGCCAGTCCTCGCAACGGCGAGCGGCCTGGCTACAACAACATCTCGCTCACGGTGAAACGGGTCGAGGAAGATCACGACGGCAAGCCGGTTCGCGGTGTCTGCTCGAACTACGTGTGCGACCTCAAGGTGGGCGACAAGGTGCAACTGGTGGGCCCGTTCGGCACGTCGTTTCTGATGCCGAACCACCCACGCAGCAACATCGTGATGATCTGCACCGGCACCGGCAGCGCGCCGATGCGCGCGATGACCGAATGGCGCCGGCGGCTGCGCGCCTCCGGCAAGTTCGAAGGCGGCAAGTTGATGCTGTTCTTCGGCGCGCGCACCCAGGTCGAACTGCCGTACTTCGGACCGTTGATGAAGTTGCCGAAAGACTTCATCGACGTGAACCTTGCGTTCTCGCGCACGCCCGGCATGCCGAAAATCTACGTGCAGCACATGATGAAAGAGCGCGCCGCCGATCTGGCGCCGTTGCTCGAAGACCCGAACGCCTACTTCTACGTTTGCGGCTTGAAGAGCATGGAGCAGGGAGTGGTGTTGACCCTGCGCGACATCGCCAAGCAGGCTGGTTTGAACTGGGACACCGTGGGCGCGGCGATGAAGCGCGAGGGGCGGCTGCATCTTGAGACTTATTGAGCGGGCGCGCTGCATCCGACGCCGATTGCCGCCGCATCGCGGCTGAAGCGGAAGCCCGCCTCGGCCGCGCCGATGCGCTGGTCAACAACGCGGGCACCACCAAGTTCGTCGCGCTAAAGGATCTGGACGACCTGTCCGCCGAGGATTTCCAGCGCATCTACGCGGTGAACGTGATCGGCGCATGGCAGATGAGCCGGGCGCTGGTGCCGCTGTTGCAGCGCAACGCCAAAGCGGGCGCGACCGCCGGCATCTCAACATTTCATCGGTTGCCGGCAGCATGGGCGTCGGCTCTTCGATCGCCTACATGGCGAGCAAGGGCGCGTTGAACGCGATGACGGCGGGGCTGGCGCGCGCGCTCGGGCCGGCGATTCGGGTCAACGCGATCGCGCCCGGCCTGGTCGAAACGCCGTGGCTTAAGCAGGGGCTTGGCGCGGAGCGCTACGCCCAAGCGGTCGAGAGCCACAAGGCGCGGGCGGCGCTTGCGGCGCTTGCGGCTGTCATCACGCCGGAAGACGTCGCTGAAGCTGCGTGGTGGCTCGGTGCTGGCGCCGCGAAGACCACCGGCGAGGTGCTGCTGCTGGACGCGGGGATGCGGCTGACGCGGGGGCTTGAGACATTCGTCGGGTTGTTCGTTGAACCCCCCTGATTTCCAGAACCTCCTAACGCCGTGAACGCGGCTCCCGTGCGATGTCCCGGTGGCGCGGCGGGTTCGGTCATGGTCGGGCAGGGCGGGCGAGCGTGAACGGGTCCGACCCTTTGCACATTCTCCGCCGCGGGCCTCGATCTGATTTGCTATTGTTTATGTAGCTAATAAAGACCGCTACACCAGCGCGATGCGCCTTTTTGATCCCGAAAATCGGCTCCCACGCAGCGTTCCGGCTGCCGCTCGCCGCGCATGAGTCAAGTCCACACCGACATCCCCGCCCGCCTCGACCGGCTGCCTTGGTCGCGCTGGCACTGGAGGGTCGTGATTGCCCTCGGCGTCGCCTGGATTCTGGACGGGCTCGAAGTCACCTTGGTCGGCTCGATCGGCGGCGTGC
>JBDTRV010000485.1:0-2922 GCA_039931475.1 Burkholderiales bacterium
AGGCGCGCTGGCTGGGTCCGCGGCTGCCGACGGGCACCCCGACGTTGCGAAGCCATCCGCGCGATGGCCGCTGATGTATTGAGTCGGGCCTGCAATCAACCACATAAAAAAGCCCTCCTTGGAGCCGCTACGGGCTGATGCGTCAGCCCGCTCGCGGTATCAAGACCGATCCTGACTTGTTGCGAAGCGTTGGGCACAAGAATAGAACGACCACCGCACTTTACGTCACTCGCAAAAAGATTGAGTGACGTCTGCTGACCCTCAATCTGAACTAACTGTTCATTTAGAATGACTTCTAGCAACCGCTGTCACGAAGTGAGAACGGCGCAGCGGGACGTAAACAAGCACGCAACAACAATTACCGAAATGGATATGAAAATGACACTGTTAAAGAGTAGTGAAGATCGTAATAGTCTCAGAGAAGCAAATGATCCGGATTCGTCTACTGAAACGCTTATTCGTCTATCGAAATCTGATGACGAACTGATACGAGCTGCAGTTGCATATAACCGATCAACACCAGATTTTGTTATAAACACACTAACAACTGACAGAAGCGAGGAAGTGCAGAGCTGTTTGCGGAAACGGGGAATGTTGAAGAAACCTATTTTTGTCAAACCGCAAAAAATTGTCGGCAATAACGTGGTTTTTCGAAATGCAAACAAGGACGATGCAGCTTTCATACTTCAACTACGCACTGACCCGGTCAAAGGAAAATATTTATCGAAGGTCGAAAACGAAATAAATATTCAAGTTGCATGGCTCGAAAAATACGAAAAAGATGATACGCAAATATATTTTATTATAGAAAATAAAAGCAGCGAAAAATTTGGAACGATAAGACTTTACGACAAAATAGATGACTCTTTTTGCTGGGGTTCCTGGATACTTAAAGAAGGACGTCCGAGTGGTTTTGCGATGGAGTCAGCGTTGATGGTTTATCATTATGCAATAGCATTAGGTTTCGAAAAATCTCACTTTGATGTTAGAAAAGGCAATGAGTCAGTTTGGAAGTTCCACGAACGTTTTGGGGCACTAAGAGCAGAAGAGTCTAACGAAAATTATTTTTACAATATATCATCGGACGCCATTCAAAAGTCATTAGAAAAATATGGCAAATACTTGCCTAACGGAATACGCATAATAAACTAAATGGGCAGAAGTCTATTTAGTTTTTACTATGTGTAGGATCCCAAACGATTACCTGCTAAAAAACAAACGTCCCCTGCTGATGGGCCGCGAGGTTCTCGCCGCCGTCGTGGCGGGATGGAAAACCCGGGAGTTGTCATGCCGATTGCCTTGCACAAGAACGCCACCACCACGCCTGCAACGCGCGCCGCGATCCACAGCGCCACGGGCTGCGACTACTAGCTGGCTCGGCAGTTCAACGTCTGTCGCGACACCATCCGCAAATGGCGCCCCCGAGTTCGACACCAAATCCAACTTTGGGCCCATTTTCGGGTGCCTGAGTCAATAAAATCAAACACTTGCGTCGTTTGAACTAGGGTTCGCCGCGTCGGCTTTGCGCCGCAGATTGCTCAAGCCACGATGGCACTGGCCTGGCGGGGCTGGGCGCTGACTCAATCGAGCAAAAACTGAATTTTGCAGGGCCATCCATGTAAGGCGAGGCCCCCGTCACTCGGCGGCCCGGCGCAAAGTTTCGACCACCGGGCGGCGAAGCACGTCGCGCAGGCCCCACCAGCCGGCCGCCAGCGCCAGCAGCGCGCCGCAGAGTGCGCCGATGAGGGGCACCAGCGGCGACGCGGTCCATTCGAACTCGAACACCCAGCGCGCCAGCGCCCAGCCCACCAGCGCGGCGACCAGGCTCGCCAAGAACCCGGCGAGCAAGCCGACCCCGGCGAGCTCGGCGCGCTGCACCTGCCGCAGCAGGCTCGCACGGGCACCGATGGCCCGCATGATCGCGAACTCGCGCGCGCGCTCCTCGCGGGTGGCAGTGATCGCGGCGAACAGCACCACCAGGCCCGCCGCCAGCGTGAAGACGAACAAAAATTCGACCGCGCGAATCACCTGATCGAGCACGCGCTGCACCTGGTCGATGGTCGCGCTCATGTTGACGGCGTTCACATTCGGAAAGGCGCGCACCAGCGCGTTGTCGAAGCTCCTGGCTTCGGTGCTCCCGCTGCCGTTCTCGGGAGACTCGGGCGCCCGGAACGCGCTCATGTAAGTGGTTGGCACGCCGCTCATGCTGGCCACCGGAAAGATCATGTAGAAGTTGGCGCGCATCGAACCCCAGTCGACCTTGCGCAGCGACGTGATGCGAGAGTCGGCAAAAACGCCGCCGATGTCGAAGCGAAGACGGTCGCCAAGTTTCAGGTTGAGCTGCTTTGCGATGCCGTCCTCAACGCTGACCGCGCCCTCTTCGTTCGCGGTCCATTGCCCGGCCACGATCTCGTTGTGCGGCGGCCGCTCGGCGCTGTAGGAAAGGTTGAATTCGCGATTGAGCGAGCGCTGGGCGTTTTCATCCGCATCGGCATTGGCAACCGCTGGTCGGCCGTTGACCTCGATAAGTCGGCCGCGAATCATCGGATACCAGTCGTACTTCTCGACGCCAGCCGCTTTCAGCGCGGCCTGGAACGCCGCGCCCTGATCCGGCATCACGTTGATCACGAACCGGTTCGGTGCATCCGGCGGCGTCGCCTTGCGCCAACTGGTGACCAGGTCGGTGCGCAGCAGCACCAGCAGCACCAGGGCCAGCAGGCCCACGGCCAGCGCGCTGACCTGCACCACCGCGTAGCCGGGCCGGGCCGAGATCTGCCGGGTCGCGAGCACCAGCCAGCGCGGCGCCGTCGACTCGTTCACGCTGCGCCTGAGCAGCTTCACCGCAACGAAGCTCAAGGCCGCGAACACCACCACGGCCCCCGCGAAACCGCCGACCGCGATCAACCCGAGCTTGACATCCCG
>JBDTRV010000486.1:0-2921 GCA_039931475.1 Burkholderiales bacterium
GGAGTCGCCGCCGGCTGCGGATGTGGTGGCCGGATCCGGCCCGACCGCGCTCGATCAGGTTGCCGCGCAGGACCCGGCGGACGATGCCTCGGCCACCGACGCACCCCGCAAGCGTCGCCGCCGCCGGCGCTCGTCTGCTCCCAAAAACGAAGCACCTCCGGACCAGGGGACGGGCGGATAAGGGCAATCTGGCAGTTGAAAATGGGCGGTAACGTCGAGCTTGGCGGCGCAAGCGACCGGGAGGCTCTGGCATACATCGGACTTGGCGCGAACCTTGGCGATTCCGCCGCCGTTCTGGCTTTCGCGATCGAGGCGATCGGCTCGCTGCCGCTAACCCGAATCACGCGGCGGTCCTCAGTGTGGAAAAGCGCGCCAGTCGACGCCGAGGGGCCGGATTATCTGAATGCTGTCGTCGCCGCATCCACCGGCCTTGGCGCAGCCGAGCTGCTGGCAGAGCTGCAGCGCATCGAAAACCGTGCAGGCCGCAAGCGCCCTTACCGCAACGCGCCGCGCACGCTGGACCTCGATCTCCTGCTGTTCGGTGATGCGACCAGCAACGATCCGCAACTGACACTTCCGCATCCTCGGATGACAGGGCGCGCCTTCGTGCTGTCGCCGCTGGCCGAAATTGCGCCGGAACTGGTGACGCCAAAGCAACTGGCTGCGGTCGCCGGCCAGCGCATCGAGAGGCTCGTGGCGCCATGATTCTCTACGTGCTCGACTTGCTGGGCGTCGCGGTGTTCGCCATCAGCGGCGTGCTCGCGGCCGGGCGAGCGGGCTTCGATCTGCTGGGCGTGGTGGTGATCGCATCGGTCACCGCGATCGGTGGCGGCACCGTGCGCGACGTGTTGATGAACCGTCATCCGATTTTCTGGATGCGCGATCCGGTCTACCTGTACGTGATCCTGCTCACCACGCTGGCGACCGTGTTGTACGTCCACTCGTTTCCGCCGCCGCGCCACGGGCTGTTGGTGGCCGACGCGCTCGGCCTGGCGCTGTTCGCGCTGACCGGCGCGCAACTGGCGGAAAGCCATCGCCTGTCGCCTTTGATCGTGATCCTGATGGGCACGATGACAGGCACCGTCGGAGGAGTGCTGCGCGACGTGCTGTCGGGCCGGGTGCCGCTGATCCTGCGCGGCGACATCTACGCCACCGCCGCGATCGCCGGCATCGCGCTGTACCTGCTGCTGCAAGCGCTGCGACTGCCACGCCTGCTGGCCTTCTACGTCGGGCTGACTACGGTGGTGGCACTGCGGCTTTACGCGATCTACACTGGCGCGAACCTGCCGGTGCTGACGCTGCCGGTGGAATAGCGAGAGCGACCATCAAGGAGAAGGAGACAACGCCGTGTCCAAACACGCCATGAACACCCGCACCACAGTGATTCCGTGTCTGCGCTACCGCGATGCGCCGGCAGCGATCGAGTGGCTGTGCCGTCACTTCGGGTTCGAGAAGCACGCGGTCTACCCTCATCGAGACGGCACGATCGCCCATGCGCAACTCACGTTCGGCAACGGGATGATCATGCTCGGCTCGGTGCTCGAGGAAGAAACCGAATGGGGCCACCACATCCGTCAGCCGGATCAGGTCGGCGATGCGGAAACGCAAAGTCCGTACGTTGTCGTCAGCGATGCGGACGCGATCTACCGACAAGTGAAAACCGCAGGCTGTGCCATCGTGATGGAGATCAGGGACGAAGACTACGGCGGCCGCGGCTTCAGTTGCCGCGACCTCGAAGGGCATCTCTGGAGTTTCGGCACCTACGACCCGTGGGCAGCGCCGGCTTGATACGCCGTCAAGACTCGCCTGTCGAGTTGGTGTCGGTGAGTCATCGCAGCGCGAAGTCAGACGAAAAAAAGGGCCGGCGGCGTTGCCGCCGTGGCCCTTGAAAACCGCCGGCTTTGCACCCGGCGACTGGAGTTTCCTGAAAAAAACCGACGTGGCGAGAGTCAGCCGATGCGCACCGGCACGAAAATCTTGTTCTCGCCGCGCTGAATCAAAAGCGCCACCGATTTGTCGGACTTGCCCACCGCCGCGCGCACCTGATCGACGCTCTTGACCGCCGTGCCGTTGATCGCGAGCAGCACGTCACCGGCCTGAACGCCCGCCATTTCGGCCGCGCCACCTGCCTGTTCGATCAGCAGGCCGCCCGCTTGTTCCGGCAAACCGACCTGTTCGCGCTCTTGGGGTTGTAACGGCCGCAGCGCAAGACCGAGCTTGCCTTGATCGTCGCCTTCCGGACCGCTCGCGGTCTGCACGTCCTTTTCGCCGGCGCCGCCGAGCGTGGCCGCGATGGTTTCAGGCGCGCCCTTGCGCCACACGTCGAGCTTGACCTTCTCGCCCGGCCGCTTCATCGCGATCAGCGAAGGCAACTCGCCCGAGTATTCGACGGTGCGCCCATCGACCGCGCGGATCACGTCGCCCGGCTCGAGACCGGCCTTGTCGGCGGCGCTGCCCTTTTGCACGCTTGCGACCAGAGCTCCCATCGGCCGATCGAGCTTGAACGAATCGGCCAGGGTCTGGTTCACTTCCTGGATCGTCACACCAAGCCGTGCATGCTCGGCTTTGCCATGCTCGACGATTTGCCGCTCGATCTTGCTGGCCAAGTCGATCGGAATCGCGAACGACAGGCCCTGGTAGCCGCCGGTGCGGCTGTAGATCTGCGAGTTGATGCCCACCACCTCGCCGCGCGAGTTGAACAGTGGCCCGCCCGAGTTGCCGGGGTTCACCGCGACGTCGGTCTGGATGAACGGCACCGCGCTGTCGTCCGGCAGATTGCGGCCCTTGGCGCTGACCACGCCCACGGTCACCGAGTTTTCAAAGCCGAATGGCGCGCCGATCGCCAGCACCCATTCGCCGGGTCGCAGCTTGTTCGGATCGCCAATCGCGACCACCGGCAGGTTCTTCGCGTCGATCTTGAG
>JBDTRV010000487.1:0-2908 GCA_039931475.1 Burkholderiales bacterium
CCGCGCCGCCTGCGAACAGCACGAAGCCGCGCAGGTCGAACGGCCGGGGCGTGTCGGCGCGGTAGTCGGGCATGTGGCGATAGCCGAACCACAAGGCGGCCAGGCCGACCGGCAGGTTGATGAAGAAGACGTCGCGCCACGAATGGAAATGCACGATCAGGCCGCCCAGGGTCGGACCGAGCAGCGGGCCGATCAGGGCGGGAATGATCACGAAGTTCATCGCGCTGAGCAGCTCGGCCTTGGGAAAGGTGCTGACGATCGCCATGCGCCCGACCGGGATCATCATCGCCGCGGCGATACCCTGCGGCACGCGCGCGGCCACCAGCATGGCGGAGTTGAAGGCCAGCCCGCACAGCAGCGAGGAGAGGGTGAACAATGCCACCGCGAGCAGAAACACGCGCCGGCTGCCGTGGCGCTCGGCGAGCCAGCCGCTGGCCGGAATGCCCACCGCCATGCTCAACAGATAGCTGGTAACGACCGCCTTCAACGCGAGCGGCGTGGTGTGAAGGCCGACCGCCATCGCCGGAATGCAGGTGTTAACGATGGTCGAGTCCAGCCGGTCCATGAACAGCACGGTCGCGACCAGCCACGGCAGGTAGCGCCTGGTGGTGCTTTCATTCATGGGGGACATGGGTTTCAGGCATTGCGCAAGCAGGCGAGGCACGGCACAAAACCACTATCAAAAAAGTAGCTGAAAAAGACCACTGCGCTGGCAGAAACGGCATTTTCTACACAAAAAACTAGCGCGCCTGCCGCCGACAGCGTATTCGATCCCGATCGGTATTGGGCAGTGTCGATCGGCACTTTCGCGCGGCGTGCCGGCCGGCCAGAGGTCCGCGATCACCGCCTTCCGCGGCCAGCGCGAATCGTGACGAAGCTCATAGTCTTTTCATGACGCACGGCACTGTGTGCGCGCGCTTGTGAGCCCTACATTGAATGTTCGTCAACGTCTTTCGTGACGCCGATGAGATCCGCCGCAGATTGTGCGGCGCCCTTCAGTTTGAACCTGAGTCCCAAAGGAGATTGAAATGAAAGCATCCACCCTCTTGCGTACCCCCGTGGCGCTGGCCGCGGCACTGGTCATGGCGGCCACGGCTTACCCGGCGTTTGCGCAAACCAAAAGCGATTCGACCCCCGCGACCCCCGCGGCGACGACGCAGGCAGCCACGACCGCGCAGGCCGCCGGCGACCAGGCAAAGCAGCCGAAACTGAGCGCGCAGGACCGCGACCTGATGAAACTCTCGAACGACGGTTTCGCGACCATGCGCGCAGTGCGCGCGGCGCGGATTTCGATCTTCGAAGGCAACCCGAAAGTGGCGCATGACATGGTGGCCGCAGCCGAAACGTCGCTGAAAGCCGCGGCAAAAGATGCCACTGCCTTTCATGCCGACCAAAAGGGTGGCACCAATCAATCGGCCAATGAGAAAGCTGACAATTCGGGCTACGTTCCCATCGATGGACAGATCACGCTGGTGGACAGCTTCATCGACACTCCGGCCAAGAAGGGGCACGTGGAAAAAGCCAACGAGAACATTGCCAAGGGCAAGTCCAAGGAGGCGATGGATGAGCTGAAACTGGCCGAGGTCGACGCGGCGTTCACGCGCGTTTTGATGCCGCTGCAAGCAACGCAAAAGCACGTCGATTCCGCAGCCAAACTGATTGACCAGAAGAAGTTCTACGAAGCGAACCTTGCGCTCAAGGCGGCCGAAGACGGCCTGATTCTCGATACGATTGCGCTGAGCGAGACGCCCAAGGCCGGCGCCAAGGACAAGGCGACCAACCCGTCGAGTCCGGCAAGCCAGCAGAATGCTACCGGGACTCAACCTAAGAGTTGAGCACGGCGTCGGAAGGGCGCGCCCTAAAAAGAGGGCGCTCAGTGTTTCGCGCAGGCGGCACAGGCGGCGCGGTTTGGCCATTCGCCAGCCGATTTCACGCCCGTCCTGCCGGGCGCGCGCCGCTTCGCTTTCGCATTCAGCTTGCGCCAAGACGCAAAACCAAGGAATCGTCCGTATGAACGCTCCCGGCGCACCCGGCATTTCGCCGACCTGGACCAGCAGCGCCAAAGACCTGGTCGGCTGCGCGCTGGGATCGTCCCGCGTGTGGTTCACCACCGGTCGTGGCATCCTCAACGAGGTTTACTGGCCGCATATCGACATCCCGCAGATTCGCGACCTGGGTTTCATCGTGGCCGATGGCAAGGGATTTTGGGTCGAGCTCAAGCGCTACGATTCGTATCGGACGACGGCGCCACAGGCGGGCATCCCGGCGATCGAGATCATCCATACCCATCCGCGCTTCGAATTACGGCTGCGGGTGGCGCCCGATCCGAAGCGCGACGCGATCCTGATCGAAGTCGAGTTGAGTGGCGACGAAACGTTGAAACCGTATGCGCTGCTCGCGCCGCACCTGGGCGGCAGTGGGCACGACAACACCGCCGATAGTGCGCTGCACGAAGGGCGGCGCGTGCTGTGGGCCACGCGTGGCGCGTTCGCGCTCGCGCTCGCGGCGGTCGATGCGCGGCAATGCGATGCATGGGGTAGGGCCAGCGCCGGCATCGTCGGCTCAAGCGATGGCTGGCAGGACTTCGACCGCAACGGCGCGCTGACCTGGCAGTTCGAGCACGCCGGTCCGGGCAACGTCGCGCTGATCGGCGAGCTGCCGCGCGCGGCCACCTTGTCGCTCGCGTTCGCGGCGAGCCCCGAAGCGGCCGCGACCTTGGCGTTCGCGTCGCTGTGCCAGCCGATGCAGGAGGTATGGGATCAGCACGTTGCCGCATGGCGCCGCTGGCACGAACAAGTGATGGTTCCCGCCGGACTGCCCAAGCCGATCGCCGATCAACTGTCGATCTCCGCCATGGTGCTGCGCGTGCATCAGGACAAGACCTTCGCCGGCGCGATGGTGGCCAGCC
>JBDTRV010000488.1:0-2898 GCA_039931475.1 Burkholderiales bacterium
CCATGACCGCCGTGGTCGGACAGCTTTATGTCGATTCCCCGGCGCGGGTATGCAATGCCTATCTGCTGGACGACCAGATCCGTTTGGGGCAGATGCTGGTCTGGCTGACGGCGATCGTGGCGGTCGGGTGGCTGGCGCTGGTGACGCGAACATTGATCCAGCGCGAAACCGCCGCCGAATCCGCCGCGGCCGTTGCCGGATCACAAGAAAGAGCAGGCAGTGCGGCTCAAGACGCTTCTGTATGAGGCAGGCCGCAATGGCTATAAAAAGGAGAGCTGTAGAGCGCGGCTGCACCAGCGCGGAGCTGATTTTGTAGCAAGAAATGGCAGTCGCCGATGTGGCTGGTGCCGGATCGGCGGGTCAAAAAATCCATGGCCAGGCACGACGTGTAGTCGGCGTCTCGCCAGGCGCGCTCCAACTTTCGGAACCCGAGCCGCACGTCAATCGGCGCGAACGACTCGGCCTGCGTGATCTCGATCCGGCTTTCCTTTGCCAACGTTGCTCGATGTGGGCTTGCGCGGAAAGAAGCCGCGCCCATACCGTGGCAGGGCGGCCAGCCGTGCGCCGGCGCCCCATCAAAGCCAGTGCCGCCAGCGCGGAAAGGGGCCGCGCGACGCTCGCTAACATTCATTTGACTTCCATCATGTCCGAAGCGCCATCTGCCCCCACGCACCGCGCCATCGAGGCCGTCTGGCGGACCGAGTCCGCCCGCATCATCAGCGCCCTGGCGCGGATGGTGCGCGACGTCGGGTTGGCCGAGGAGCTCGCGCAGGATGCGTTGCTGGCAGCGCTCGAACGCTGGCCCGAAGACGGCTTGCCCGACAACCCCGGCGCCTGGCTCATGGCCACGGCCAAGCACCGCGCGATCGACCGGCTGCGGCGCGACCAATGGTGGAACGGCAGGGAAGGTCAGTTGACGTTCGAGCTCGAAGCGCAACTGCAGGATGCTCAGCCGCCGCCACCGGGCAGCCAGGAGCGCGACGACATCGGAGACGACCTGCTTCGGCTGGTGTTCATTGCTTGCCATCCGGTGCTTTCCACCGATGCGCGGGTGGCGCTGACCTTGCGGCTTTTGGGCGGATTGACGACCGACGAGATCGCCCGCGCCTACCTCGTGCCCGAGCCGACCATCGCTCAACGCATCGTGCGCGCCAAGCGAGCCTTGGCCGATGCAAAAGTGCCATTCGAAGCGCCGCGCACCGATCAACTTCGCGAGCGGCTCGCGTCGGTGCTCGAGGTGATCTATCTGATCTTCAACGAAGGCTACGCGGCAACGGCCGGCGACGACTGGCTGCGCCCCGCGTTGTGCGACGAAGCGCTGCGGCTCGGCCGAATCGTGGCCGGGCTGATGCCGGCGGAGTCGGAAGTGCACGGCCTGGTCGCGCTGATGGAGATTCAGGCATCGCGCGCGCAGGCGCGGGTCGGCCCCACGGGTGAGCCGATTTTGCTGCTCGACCAGGACCGCAGCCGCTGGGATCGGCTGTTGATCCGGCGCGGCTTGGTGGCGCTCGCGCGGGCCGAGGAGCTGGCGCCAGGTGCGGAGATCGCCGCTGCCGCTGTCGCTTCTGATGCCAACGCCAACGCGAACGCGAACGCGAACGCGAACGCGAACGCGAACGCCGGGCGCACGAGCGGCAGCGAGTGGCCTGCGTCCGCGCTTGGCCCGTACGCGCTTCAAGCCGCGATCGCCTCTTGCCATGCGCGCGCCGCCACGGCGGCCGAAACCGACTGGCCGCGCATCGCGGCGCTGTACGACGCGCTGGCCGGGGCCACGCCGTCGCCGGTGGTCGAACTCAATCGCGCGGTGGCGGTGGCAATGGCGTTCGGGCCGACCAAGGGCCTTGCGATCGTGGACCGGCTCGCAAAAGAGCCATCGCTCAAGCGCTACCACTTGCTGCACAGCGTGCGCGGCGATCTGTTGGCCCGACTCGGCCGGTCGCAGGAAGCGGCTGTCGAATTCGAGCAGGCCGCCAGCATCACCCGCAACGCGCGCGAGCGGGCGTTGCTGCTGCAGCGGGCAGCGCGGGCGAGCCGTCCGGACTGACCAAGCAATGCGCCGCGCTGCGCGGGTCGGCCGGGCGCTGCGTCGTCCTGGCGCCTGGCCAAGACAATGAACAGCGCCCGAAGTGCGGATTTTGGAGAAAAATCAGCCGTTCCCGCGCACGGGGCAACGCTGAGCAGCTATCGAAAATGTAGTGAAGGCCGTGGTTCGGCCAGCCCCGCCGCGATTACTCACCGCGCCCCGCGATCGTGCGCTCGACCCTTTGATCGGGCACCAGCCAGACCAGCGCGACGATCACGAAGAACGCGAGGCCCGCTCGCGCGGAAAACAGCGCCGCGCAGGCGATGCCGAGCAGGTAAAGCACCGGCGACGCCTTGCCTTTGTAGTCGGCCGCGAACGCCTTGGCGAGCAAACCGTCCGGCCCCTGAAATCGAATCAACGTGGTCTGCAGGATCGTGAAGGCGATCGCGCACAGCAGCAGGTTCAGCCCGTACAGCACGGTGGGCCAGCGCTCGAAGTGGTTCTCGCCCATCCAGCCGGTCGAAAACGGCAGCAGCGACAGCCAGAACAGCAGGTGCAGATTCGCCCACAGCACCGCGCCGTTGACCTTCGCGCAAAGCTGGAACATGTGGTGGTGGTTGTTCCAATAGATGCCGATGTAGATGAAGCTCAGCACATAGCTCAGGAACACTGGCAACAGCGGCATCAGCGCGGCGAACTCGGCGCCATGCGGCACCTTCATCTCCAGCACCATGATCGTGATGATGATCGCGATCACGCCGTCGCTGAAAGCCTCCAACCGTCCCTTGCCCATCTCACCTCCGTTGCACGTTGTCGGCAGCGACGCGAGTGGTCAACCGGCCGCGCATTGCCTGATGTTAGAACGAATCCATTTC
>JBDTRV010000489.1:0-2897 GCA_039931475.1 Burkholderiales bacterium
CCATGTAGACGCCTTCGGTCCAGTTGCGCGCCTCGGTCACGAGCGGCACGGTGGTGGAGCGCCGGCCGCCGAAGATGAAGGCGTCGATCGCCACGCCCTTGGGGTCGTCCCAGGCCGGATCGAGCGCCGGGTTGTTGGTGGCCGCCACCGTGAAGCGCGCGTTCGGATGGGCGGCCTTGGCGCCGGTGTCCTTGGCGATTTGCGGCGTCCAGTCATTGCCTTTCCAGTCCGTCAGGTGCTCCGGCAGCTTTCCGCCGTGGTCCGCTTCCATGCCTTCCCACCAGACGTCGGCATCGTCGGTCAGCGCTACGTTGGTGAAGATCACGCCTTGATCCAGGCTCTTCATGCAGTTTGGGTTGGTCGTGTGGTTGGTTCCGGGCGCAACGCCAAAATAGCCGGCCTCAGGGTTGATCGCGCGCAAACTGCCGTCTTTTTGCGGCTTGATCCACGCAATGTCGTCGCCAATGGTGGTGACTTTCCAGCCATCGAAGCCGGCCGGCGGCACCAGCATCGAGAAATTGGTCTTACCGCAAGCGCTCGGGAACGCGGCGGCGATGTGGTATTTCTTGCCGTCGGGTTTCTCGACGCCCAGCACCAGCATGTGCTCGGCCAGCCAGCCTTCGTCGCGGCCCATGGTGGACGCGATGCGCAGGGCAAAACACTTCTTGCCAAGCAGCGCGTTGCCGCCGTAGCCCGAGCCGTAGCTCCAGATTTCGCGGGTTTCAGGGTAGTGGACGATGTATTTGATCGGGTTGCACGGCCATTTGACGTCGGCTTGGCCAGCTTCGAGCGGCGCGCCGACTGAATGGACGCAGGGCACGAAGTCGCCATCGGTGCCCAGCACGTCGAATGCGGCCTCGCCCATGCGGGTCATGATCTTCATGTTCACCGCCACGTAAGGGCTGTCGGACAGCTCGATGCCGATGTGGGCGATCGGGCTTCCGAGCGGGCCCATCGAAAACGGCACGACATACATGGTGCGGCCGCGCATGCAGCCGTCGAACAGGGCGCGCTTGCCGTCCTTGCCACCGGATTGCAGGACCTGCCGCATTTCGTCCGGCGCCATCCAGTGGTTGGTCGGACCCGCGTCTTCCTTGTTAACTGAGCAGATGAAGGTGCGGTCTTCTACCCGGGCCACGTCGCTTGGATCGGACAACGCGAGGAATGAGTTCGGCCGCTTGGCCGGGTTGAGCTTGGTGAAGGTGCCCACGTCGACCAGTTGCTGACAGAGCCGGTCGTACTCCTCGGCCGAGCCGTCGCACCAATGGATTGCATCGGGTTTGCACAAAGCGGCCATGTCGGCCACCCAGGCCAGCGCTTTCGCGTTCTTCACGAACTTGGGGGCTTGCAGGTTCAAGCCCTGCATCACGGGGGAATTCATCGGTAAAGACTCCTGAGTTGAAATTCCTTCGGGCGAGCGGGCCGAACAGCGTTTCTCGCTTTCAGCCGGGCAGCGCGGGCGGGGTGCGGAAGTCCCGCACGGGCGAGCATTGTGGCGATTTTAAGAAGGTGGGCGCCTGCCCTTCGAAAAAAAGCCCTACCGCGCGGCCAAAGGTCATGCACAGGCTGCATGGCTGACTGCGGCCGATGCGAATGGTCATCAACCGCAGCGCAGGCCAGCGGGGTTTCTTTTGGTGGTGAAAATGGCATTCTCGGCACGTCTTATGGTCATTTATAGCTATATTTACTGTAGCAACCGGGCGATGAGAACGGGCCAACCGTTCCCGCTCGGCACTCCGTTACATGTCCCAAGGCAGGCGCAATGCGAGCCCGGCCAGCGAATGTGAAGATGAACGACGGCAAAAAGGTGAACCAGACCACCACCGTCGCCGCCAGCGCGCCGCCGGCAAACAGCGCCTGTGGCCCCAGGACCTCTTTGACGACCCCGCCGACGAAGCCGACGAACGCGGCCACCATGATCAGCGACCCCGGCGTGGTCTCGCCCAGCGCCAGACCGTCGATCATCTGCGCCCCGGTGAGCCAGCCGAACTGGCGACCGCCGGCTTGATGCCGCAGAGCGGCCGCGCGACAAGCGGCTGGTGGTCATGAGTGACGTAACCCAGGACAGCCCGATCAGGATGAACAGCGACGGCAGCACGAACAACAGACCGGCCGCGATGCCGCCCCAAGTGCGGTGCAGCAACCAGCCGATGTAGGTCGCGAACTGCTGCGCCTCGGGGCCGGGCAGCGACATGCAGTAGTTCAGGGCATGCAGAAAGCGGCGCTCCGAGATCCAGCGCCGCCGCACCACCAGCTCGCGGTGCATGGTCGCGATCTGGCCGGCCGGCCCGCCCGCCGAAGCTGATGAAGCCGAGCCAGAACCAGAACTTCAGGGCGCCGCGGAAGGGCACCTCGCCCGGTCGGCCTGAATCGGATGCCGAAAGCTTTGCCATTTGCGTCGTGCCAATGCCAGATCAAGCGGCGAGGCGGAGTTTTCCGGTGACAGGCCGGGTCAAAACCGCAGCCAGCATCCGCGTCGAGGCAGCGAAGCTGGCTTTGCCGCTTCGGCGGCGGCGCCCCTTGCAACGGGGTTTGCGAGCGCCGAGCGCAGGCTAACGGAGGCTTTCACTCTCGTTCGAACTTGAACACCGCCGTGCCAGCCCGCGCGTTTGGCAGGAAGCGCACCTCGTCGCCGTTTTGCAGCCCGAGAGCGTCGAGGATGCGCAGCCGGTTCTTGCGCGCCAGCACTTCGAAGTCCTTGAAGGTGCCGACCCGGATGTTGGGCGTGTCATACCACTGGTACGGCAGCCGCCGCGTGACCGGCATCCGCCCGCGCAGCACCGAGAGGCGGTTCGGCCAGTGCGCGAAGTTCGGGAACGCCACGATGCCGATGCGGCCGACCCGCGCGGTCTCGCGCAGCATGGTTTCGGCGTTGCGCAGGTGCTGCAAGGTGTCGA
>JBDTRV010000490.1:0-2895 GCA_039931475.1 Burkholderiales bacterium
GGCGCGGCCCGCCTTGGGGCGGCCCGGCGGCGGCCGCATCCATCTGGCGGGTTGCCTCCGGGTGCTTGTTGGGGTTGGTCCGCGATTGCGTGGAAAATAGCGGCTGAATGAAAACCCTGCTCGACTTTCTCCCAATCGTGCTGTTCTTCGGCGCCTTCAAGCTCTACGACATCTACGTCGCCACTGGCGTCTTGATGGCCGCGACCGTGGTTCAGATGGGCATCATCTACGCACTGCAGAAGCGCCTGGAGCCGCTGCACAAGATCACGCTCGTGATGATCCTTGCCTTCGGCGCGCTCACCTTGGCACTGCACGACGAGCGCTTCATCAAATGGAAGCCGACCGTGCTGTATGCGGCGCTGTCGATCGGGCTGGCCATCGCACTGTGGGGTTTTCGCAAAAACTTTCTGAAGCTGTTGCTCGGCACACAGCTCGCGTTGCCCGACAACGTCTGGATGCGGCTGAACGCGGCCTGGATCGTCTACTGCGCCTTCATGGCGGTGATCAACGGCTTCGTCGCGGCGTATTTCAGCACTGCGGCGTGGGTCGATTTCAAGCTGTGGGGCTATGTTTTTCCGCTTGCGTTTCTGCTCGGGCAGGCGCTTTACATCTCGCCGCATCTGAAGAGCGATGAGCCCGGCCCCGGCAGCAAGTAGCCTGTTGGTGCCAAGCACGCCGCCTTGATCGACTCCATATTCAAAAGTCCCGTCATGCCACACACCGCCACCGAACTAGAACAGCGTCTGCGCGAGCGGCTTTCACCCAGCGCGCTCGAGGTGATCGACGAGAGCGCCCAACACGCGGGCCACAGCGGCGCGAATGCGGTCGGCTACGGCACGCACTTTCGGGTGCGCATCGGGGCGCCCGAGTTCGCCGGCCTGTCCAGGGTGGCGCGGCATCGCCGTGTGTATGATGCGCTCGCCGACTTCATCGATCCGGGCGGCGTGCACGCGTTGGCGATCGAGGAACTTTGAAGCCGCGCTCGCCTCAGAACTTCTTTTTTGGCCGAATCGGCATGAGTCGCCCAAGCTCCGTCTCTCAAGAGGAGATTCGACGCGCATCCCGCGCGGCACCTTTCCAACCACACACATAAGTTACATGAAAAAACCCATGCTCTCCAACTTGGCCGCTGCCGTGTTGCTGTCCGCCCTGACCGCGCTGCCCGCGGCGAGCGCCTTCGCGCAAAACGTCGCGGTCGTCAACGGCCAGGCCATTCCAAAGTCGCGCCTCGACGTGCTGACCAAGCAGCTCCAGCGCGGCGGCAATCCTGTGACGCCTGAGATGGCCAAGCAGGCGCGCGACGAAGTGATCGCGCGCGAAATCTTCATGCAAGAGGCCAAGAAGCGCGGTCTGGACAAGGGCGAGGACTTCAAGGAGCAGATGGAGCTGGCGCGCCAGACCATCCTGATTCGCGAGCTTTTCGCCGACCAGCAGAAGAAAGACCCGGTGACCGACGCGCAAATGAAAGCCGAGTACGACAAGCTCGTCGCGGCCAACAGCGGAAAGGA
The DNA here is from genome assembly GCA_039931475.1 of Burkholderiales bacterium. Lineage (GTDB taxonomy): Bacteria > Pseudomonadota > Gammaproteobacteria > Burkholderiales > Burkholderiaceae_C > JBBPYC01. Next base: position 1,509 of record JBDTRV010000490.1, read on the forward strand.
ATACAAGGCCAGCCACATCCTGTTCGAGAAGGAAGACGAGGCCAAGGCCGCGATCGCGGCCATCAAAGGCGGCGCCAAGCTCGAGGACATTGCCAAGAAGGAGTCGAAAGACCCTGGCTCCGGAGCGCAGGGCGGCGACCTCGGCTGGGCCGACCCGAAGGGCTACGTCAAGGAGTTTTCCGAGTCACTGACCAAGCTCAAGAAGGGCGAGATGACCGAGCAGCCGGTCAAGACCCAGTTTGGCTGGCACGTGATCCGCCTGGACGACACGCGCGATCAGCAGCCGCCGACGTTCGAGCAGTTCAAGCCGCAATTGGCCGAGCAGATGCAAAAGCAGAAGATGGCGGAATTCCAGAAGCAGATTCGGGACAAGGCGAAGGTCGAGTAAATCTCGGGCATTGCCTTCGGCGCCGCTGAGACAGGTCTTTGCAAAAGCGAGAAAGACCTGTTCAGCGTTGCTTCATTGCCCCGCGACCAGCATCTGCACGAACATCTGGATTTTGGAGTCGGTCTCGGCCGGAATTGACGTAAATTCCAACCCGACCAGCCAGCGCGACCCGCTGCGGGTGGCGCTTACAACCTTGGCGTAAATGTCGTTGGCGCGATAGTCGACCAGCATCAGATCGAACTCGAGCTTGACTTCGGTATGAACCGCAAGCGCCCGATCGAGCGACAGCAGCAAACCGTGATAGCCAAGATCGCGAATGCTGGCCTTGATCGCGTGCGGCAGCACGATCTTTCCGCTCACCTGGCGCACCGTGCACGGCAGTTTCACTTCGACCCGATGGCTGCGCCGGAAGTCCTGGCGCGGCACCTTGAGATTGAGCGCGGGAATCGCGATCAGCTCGCGCAGGCGCACCGGCTCACCCTTGCCCTTGACATAGACCTCCATCGAATCGGTCGCGACGATCTCGCTGGCGCAAGCCCGCCAGGTGCTTTCGCTGATCAGCACCTGTCCGCGCAGACTGAACGCTTCGATGCGCGAGGCCAGGTTGACTTCGTCGCCGATCACCGTGTATTCGGAATAAACATCGCCGCCGAAGCGGCCCGCCATGACGGTACCGGTGTTGATGCCGATGCCCAGGTGCAACTCGGGCAGGCCGATGCGGTGATAGCGCGCGTTCAGCTCGCGCATCGAAATCTGCATCTCGATCGCGCAGGCAAGCGCGCGTGCCACGTCGTCGTCGCGCCGCACCGGAGCGCCGAACAGCACCATGATCGCGTCGCCCATGAACTTGTCGATCGTGCCCTGGTAGCGATAGACGACCTCGCTCATGCGCGTAAGGCAGCGATTGAGCATCGTGATGACGGTGCGCGCCGGCTGGGTCGCCGACATCGCGGTGAAGCCGCGCAGGTCGGCCAGCAGGATCGTGACGCGGCGCTCGGT
>JBDTRV010000491.1:0-2893 GCA_039931475.1 Burkholderiales bacterium
CGTTGAGCACCACGATAAGCGAATCGACGTTGGCTTCGAGCTCTTGCAGGCCGACGTCGGCGTTTGTCATGCGGCGGCCGCCTTCCCAATCGAACGGCTTGGTCACGACGCCCACGGTCAGGATGCCCATCTCTTTGGCGACCCGGGCGATCACTGGCGCGGCTCCGGTGCCGGTACCGCCGCCCATGCCGGCCGTGATAAACAGCATGTGCGCGCCGCTGATCGCGGTGCGGATGGCGTCTTCGGCCGCATGCGCTGCATCGCGCCCCTTGTCCGGCTTGCTGCCGGCTCCCAGACCACTGGTGCCGAGCTGGATCGTGCGGTGAGCGGAGCTGCGTGCCAGCGCCTGTGCGTCGGTGTTCGCGCAGACGAACTCCACGCCCTGCACCGCGCAGTCGATCATGTGCTCGACTGCGTTGCCGCCGCCGCCACCGACGCCGATGACCTTGATTTGTGTGCCCATGTTGAATTCCTCGGTCTCAATCATTTCGATGCTCATTTGGTGTGCTCCGTTGTGGTTTCTCTAAACAAAAACAGGGGTAAAGAACAGGTTGTGGTTGCAGGGGAAGGGTCGGGATCGGCCGGGCCGATCGATGCAGCGCCAGCGCCACCTCGGCCATCCGTTCGGGCTTGCGCGAGCGTGGTGGATAAAGTCGGCCATGGTCAGAAGTTCCCCACGATCCAGTCCTTGACCCTGCCCATCGCGGTCTTCATCGAGCCGTTCTTCTGCGCGACCTTGAAGCCGCGCATCCGGGCCAATCGGGCTTCCGCGATCAGGCCCATCACCGTGGCAGCGCGCGGCTGCGCGACCATGTCGGACAGCGCGCTCGAATACTTGGGCAGGCCGCGCCGCACCGGCTTCAAAAAAATATCTTCGCCCAGTTCAACGATGCCCGGAATGACCGCGCTGCCACCGGTCAGCACGATGCCGGACGACAACACTTCCTCGTATCCGGATTCGCGGATGACCTGCTGCACCAGCTGAAAGATCTCTTCCATTCGCGGCTCGATCACGCCTGCCAGCGCCTGTTTGCTCAACATGCGTGGGCCACGATCGCCCAGGCCCGGCACCTCGACCTGGGCATCGGGCGGCGCAAGCAACTGCTTGGCGCAGCCGCTTTCCACCTTGATGTCTTCCGCGTCCTTGGTCGGCGTGCGCAACGCCATCGCGATGTCGCTGGTGACGAGATCGCCCGCCACCGGAATCACCGCCGTGTGCCTGATCGCGCCGTTGGTAAAGATCGCGACGTCGGTGGTGCCGGCGCCGATATCGACACAGGCCACGCCGAGTTCGCGCTCGTCGTCGGTGAGTACCGCGAGGCTGGACGCCAGCGGATTGAGCGTGAGCTGATCAACGTCGAGGCCGCAGCGGCGCACGCACTTGATGATGTTCTCGGCCGCGCTCTGCGCGCCGGTCACGATGTGAACCTTGGCTTCGAGCCGGATGCCGCTCATGCCGATCGGCTCGCGCACGTCCTGCCCGTCGATCACGAATTCCTGCGGCTCCACCAGCAAGAGGCGCTGGTCGGTCGAGATGTTGATGGTGCGCGCGGTCTCGACCACCCGGGCCACGTCGGCGGCTGTGACCTCGCGGTCCTTAACCGCCACCATGCCGGTCGAATTGATGCCGCGGATGTGGCTGCCGGTGATGCCGGTGGACACCCGCGTGATCTTGCAGTCGGCCATCAGCTCGGCCTCTTTGAGCGCCTGCTGAATGCTCTGCACGGTGGCATCGATGTTCACGACGACGCCGCGCTTCAAGCCGTTGCTCGGCGCGATCCCGAGGCCGGCAAGTTTGAGCTCGCCGTTGCCCTGCACCTCGGCAACGACGACCATGACCTTGGCGGTGCCGATGTCCAGCCCTACGACCAAGTCTTTATATTCTCTTGCCATTTTTCAACCTGTTGAGGATGGTCCGCACGGCGGCTCGGGTTTCCATCAGCGCCTTCTCCTGGTCTTTTGCTTGATCGGCTCGGTCGTCGTCGTGACGCCGCGCAACCGCAATGCATAGCCGTCTCCGTAGCGCAAATCGGCCGACTCCACCGCGTCGGGCTCGCGCCCGTGCGCCGCCACCACCTTCGCCAGCGTCCGCACGAAACGCTCGGTGCGATCCACCACCTCGGCGATCGAGCCGCTGCCCAATTCGATTTCTCCTCCCGAGTCGAGCCGCAGGCGCCAGCCGCCTCGCCCGGTCATCTCGAGCTGGTCGATCGACTCGTCGACCGGCTCGAACAGCGGCTCGAGCGCGCGGTACATGTCCAGCACGTGCGCCGCCTGCTTGAGGGGGCCGATGAGCCGCGGCAGGTTGTCCTGTTCGACTTCGCCAACGTTGGCTTCGAACACTTCGCCCAACATGTTGACCATCTGCGAGCCGACCGGATCGCCCCAAAGCGCGACCGCCCGCTGCTCCTTGATCAGCACCTTGAGCCGATTTGGAAATTCGCGCGTGACAGCGGCCCGGCGCACCCAGGGCACCGACTCGAACGCAGAGCGCGTCGCCGCCAGATCGACGGTGAAGAAGCTGCCCTGCAAATACGGCGCGACGGTGCTGCGCAGCGCGAGTTCGTTGGTGTGCTGAATCTCGCCTTCCACCGTGATCGCGCGGATCGCGAACGCGGAGTGGCGCGCGGCCCACCAGAGCAATGCCGCTACCGCCACGCAGATGCAGGCGGTGAACATCAAGGTCGCCGTGAGGTTCATCAGCTTGACGTCGAACGGGGTTGGCACTGTCTGATTCATGCCGCAGCACCCTTTCGTTGCTCGACCGCCGTGACCCGATCGTCCAGGGCGGCCGATTCGAGCACGGTCACGCACAGCGCTTCGTAGTCGATGCCGGCGGCGCGCGCGGCCATCGGCACCAGCGAGTGGCTGGTCATGCCGGGCGAGGTGTTCA
>JBDTRV010000492.1:0-2876 GCA_039931475.1 Burkholderiales bacterium
CGCCGGTGATGTGGTCGTCCACCACGATCACTTCGTCGGCCAGGTCGTAGAGCTGCTTGGCGAAGATGCCGATGGTGGCCGAGCCGCAGCCGACCCGCATGCGCTGTTCGACCACGTCGTTCACGATCGGCGCGCGCCCGGCCTGCACCACGATGCGCGAGCCGCCGTCGATCGCGAGTTCCACCGGCTGTTTGTTGCCCAGTGCCTCCATCATTTCGACGGTGACCCGACCTTCTTTCTTGCTGCCGCCGGTCAGGTGGTGCACGCCGCCGAGCGACAGCATCTGCGAGCCGTATTCGGCGGTGGTGACGTGGCCGATCGCCTCGCCGCGGCAGCGCACGCTGGCTTGCTCGGGGCCAAGGTAGCGGTCGGTGTCGATCTTCACTTTGAGGCTGCAATAGCTGAAGATGCCTTCGGTGACCACCGTCACCATGTCGACGCCGTCGGCCTTGGAAGAGACGATGAATGGGGCGGGCTTGTAGTCGGGGTAGGTGGTGGACGAGCCGATGCCGGTGACGAAAATTTCGTCGGCCAAAAGCAGGTCGCCGGACCAGTCGGCGGGAGGCGCGGGCTGTCCATCGGAGTCGCCATTCGGCTCTCGCGGCGCGAACGGAACGAGCGCCGCGTCGGCGGCGCTGGCGGTGCGGCGCAGCAGCACCACCGGATCGACCCGAATCAGCACACCGTCCTGATTGGCATAGCGGTCACACGCACCGCTGCGACCGGCGGAGATCTGACACAGCACCGGGCAGGCGTTGCATTCGATCTTGGCCGCGGTGCTGCGGTCGCCCGCAGACCCCGAGCGATCCGCCTGCGGCGCGAAAGTGGGCACGTCGATGCCGGGCAGGCCGTCGGTCTTGGTGTGTTCGGTCATCGATGCGCTGATAAGAAGGCCTGAAAATGTTGCGTTCACTACATTTTCGGTCGCTAAAATATAACGCTCGTCGTGCCGCGTTGGCAACCCGGCTTTACCCGTATCGTTTCCCGATCCATTCGAATCGCCTAAAAAGCAACTCAAATTTCCATGAGCGCCATCAACGAAGAGCGAGTCCTCACCGTCCACCACTGGACCGACCGCCTGTTCACCTTCACCACCACGCGCAGCCAGTCGCTGCGGTTTCTGAACGGTCACTTCACGATGATCGGCTTACGGGTGAACGAAAAGCCGCTTTTGCGCGCCTACAGCATCGTGAGCCCGAACTATGAGGAACACCTCGAGTTCCTGAGCATCAAGGTGTCGGACGGGCCGCTCACGTCGCGCCTGCAGCACATCCAGGTCGGAGATTCGGTGCTGGTCGGGCGCAAGCCGACGGGCACGTTGGTGATCGACTATTTGGTGCCCGGCAAACGCCTGTACCTACTGGGCACTGGCACGGGCCTCGCACCGTTCATGAGCATCATCCGCGACCCGGCGACGTATGAAAAGTTCGAGAAAGTCATCGTCGTACACGGCGTGCGCATGGTGGACGAGTTGGCCTATCACGACCTGATCGTGGGGGAGCTGGCCGAGCACGAATTTCTCGGCGAGATGGTGAAAAAGCAGTTGCTCTACTACCCCACCGTCACGCGCGAGTCGTACCGCAACATGGGCCGCATGACCGATTTGATCGAAACCGGCAAGATGTTTTCCGACCTGGGCCAGCCGCCGATCGACCCGGCTGAAGACAGGGTGATGATCTGCGGCAGCCCTGCGATGCTGCGCGATCTGAAGCGCCTGCTAGAAGGCAAGGGCTTCAAGGAAGGCAGCACCACGGAGCCGGGCGACTTCGTGGTCGAGCGCGCGTTCGCCGAGCAATAGGCTCGGAGCGCAACGGCTCTTGAAGATGCAGCAGCCCGAAGTCGCGGCGGACCCCGCAACGGCCGGCCCGGAAGGTCCCCCGAGAGTGCGCCGGCCGCGCGGCGCGGCCAGCGCCACCCGCGAGAGCATCCTGCGCGCCGCGACCGGAGTGTTCGCGCGCCATGGCTACGACGGCGGCAGCGTCGAGAAGATCTCGCGTGAGGCCAAGTCGGTGGATCGGATGATCTACTACTATTTCGGGAGCAAGGAAGGCTTGTTCATCGAGGTGTTGGAGGGTATTTACGCCCGGATGAACGAGGCGGAATCCGAATTGCTGATCGACGTCGAGCGGCCGCGCGAAGCGCTGGAGGCGGTGATCCGCTTTCTCATGGGCTACTACCGTCGGCACCCCGAGTTCGTGACCTTGCTCAACACCGAGAACCTGCACAAAGGCCGGCACATCGCGAAGTCGCTCAAGGCGCGGGAATATTCGTCGCCGACGATTTTGCTCGTCAGCGAGGTGCTGCAAAGCGGCGAGCGCAAAGAGGTTTTTCGCAAAGGCATCGCGGCGCGCGACCTGTATTTGCTGATCGCCGCAGCCGGCTACTTCTACATGTCGAACCGGCACACCTTGTCGGCATTTCTCGGCGAGGATCTGCTGGCGCCGGATTCGGTCGAACACTGGGAGCGCTTTGTGATTGACACGGTGCTTCGCGCTGTGGCACCGTAAGGCCCTGAAGTTTCACCTGGGAGCGGGCAATGGCGGACGCGGCGGCAGTGGAAAAATCCGGCAAGGTGGTGATCAGGAACATTGGCTTGCTGTTATCGGGCGATATCGACCGGCCGATCCTGGATGCCGACACGATCGTGGTCGTCGACGGGCTGATCACCGCCGTCGGCAAGCTCAAGGACTGCGACACGGAAGGCGCGAAGACCACGATCGACTCTCGTGGCGTCTGCGTCGCGCCCGGCCTGATCGACAGCCACGTGCATCCGGTGTTCGGCGACTGGACGCCGCGCCAAAGCCAACTCGGCTGGATCGATTCGACCATGAACGGCGGCGTGACGACCATGATCTCGGCCGGTGAAGTGCATCTGC
>JBDTRV010000493.1:0-2870 GCA_039931475.1 Burkholderiales bacterium
GGAGTGACGGCATGACGAAGCGACCTTTATCGGGGAAGCTCGCCCCCGCTGTGGCCATCCTGGCTGCCATCGTCATGCTCGCCGCTTGTGCTGCGCCGCCGCCGGCGAAGGCTCCAAGAACCACGGTCGTGTTGCTGCCTGACGAGGATGGTCAAGTCGGCGCCGTCACGATGGAAACGCCTGCCGGCTCGCAAAGCATTGACCAGGCATTCAGCTATGCAACTGCCGAAGGAGCAACGTCCAGACCGTCCGAAGCCAAGGCGATGGGACGTGACTCGGTCGACGCGGAGTTCGGAAACTTGCTGAAAGCGCAACCGCTGACGCCCAAATTCTTCGTCCTCTACTTCTTGCTCGACAAGGCCGTTCTGACGGAGCAGTCGCAAGCCATGCTGCCCACGGTGATTGAAGCGGCGCGAGCACGCAAGCCGACCGAGATCACGATCTTCGGCCATGCGGATGCGACCGGCAAGCCGGAGCACAACGACAAGCTTTCGGCCGAGCGCGCCAAGACGGTGGCCGACTTGCTCAAGTCGGCCGACCCGGCGCTGGGCGTCATCGAAGTCCAGTACTTTGGCCACCGAGCGCCGCAGGTTCAATCTGGCACTCGCGCGCAGCCGAAAAACCGGCGCGCCGAAGTGATGATCCTGTAATTCAGGGGGCGCCTGTGATTTCCAATTCGTATGCAGCAATGCCGGCACGCAAGGATTCAGCCGCCCTCGCTCTGATCGGCATTGTCCTGTCGCTCATCATCGGGCTGCTGGTCCTGTTCGAAGCGCCGGCAATCCGTAAACTCAACAACGCACTGCTCGACGCGCTTGTGCAAGCGACCGCCCCAGGCGAGCGAGCGAGCGACACTGTCGTCATCGATATAGACGACGTCAGCCTTTCGGCGCATGGGCAGTGGCCGTGGCCGCGTTACCGGATCGCCGCGCTGATTCAACAAGTCGCGGCCGCGGAGCCGGCGGCCATCGCGCTGGACATCCTGTTTCCGGAAAGCGACCGCTCGTCCCTTGTCAGCATTCAGCAAACGTTCAAGCGTGACTTCGACGTCGATGTGGTGTTCAGCGGTGTTCCCGAAGGCTTGCAGGACAACGACGGCTTCCTCGGCCATGCGATGGCAAGTGCCGGCGTCGTGGCTGCCAGCTACTTCTATTTCGATCACGTCGGCAAGACCCAGGACCTGCGGGGCCAGGACATCGCGCTCGGAGGACGCACTGATCTACTGGCTTTGCCCGTCGCCTCCGGTGCATTGGTGAATGCCGCAGCCATCACCTCTCAAACCCGATTCGGCGGTTTTGTCAACACCAAGCTGGATGACGACGGCGTCCTGCGCATGGTGCCGTTGCTGATCGCCCATGGAGGTTTGATCCACCCCAGCCTTTCACTTGCAGCAGTGATGCGCTCGATCGGCGTCGCGTCGGCTTCGGTCGAATCAGACAGCCGCGGCTTGGCGATTCGCCTTGGCGGGCACCGGGTGCCGATCGACAAGGCCGGCAACGCTGCTTTGCGATTCAATGGCGGCCCGCGCCTGTACGACAGCATCTCCGCCATCGAGGTGCTGAGCGGCAACTTCGATCCGAAGCGGCTGAACGGGAAGATCGTTTTCATCGGAACCACCGCGGTCGGGCTCAACGACTTTCATCCGACGGCGGTCGACGCTCGCTTTCCGGGCCTCAAGGTACAGGCTGCCGTGGCCGAAAACATTGTTCACGATCGCAGCGCCGGTATCCCCCCTTGGGCGCCGGTCGTGTTACTCACGATATGCGTTTTGGCTGGCATCGCGATCTCCGCCCTTTTCGTGCTGGCAGGCAGCATCGTGTCGATCACGATGGGCAGCGCCGCCACGATGGCGCTGCTGCTGTCGGCCAGCGTCGCTCTTTTTGCACGCTTCGGTTTCTTCATCTCTGCGGCCGGCCCGTTGCTGGTGATCGTGTTGCTGTACGTTGCCTTCCTCGCCATCCGGTTCGCGATGGAGAAAAAGCGCGCCCGCATCTGGCGCGAGCAACTCGAAAACGCACGCCAGGTGACGATGGAGTCGATGGCTGCCGTCGCTGAAACGCGCGACCCGGAAACCGGTGCGCACATCAAGCGGACGCAGAACTATGTTCGCGCCATCGCCGAGCGATTGAAACGGACCGGCCAATACGCCGACATCCTGACACCGGCTTTCATCGACCTGCTTTATCTGTCGGCACCGTTGCATGACATCGGCAAGGTAGGTGTGCCCGACCACATCCTGCTCAAGCCGGGACGGCTCGCCGAAGCCGAGATGGAATTGATGAAGCAGCACGCCGAATTCGGCCGCAACATCATCGCGAGCACCTCGATGCGCATCGAAGGCGACAACTTCCTTGTGATCGCCGGCGAAATCGCCGCCACCCATCACGAGAAGTGGGACGGCACCGGTTATCCGCGTGGCCTCGCTGGGCAGAACATCCCGCTGTCGGGCCGCATCATGGCGGTGGCCGACGTATACGACGCACTGATCAGCCGCCGCTGCTACAAGAAGCCGTTTTCACATGAGCATTCGACCCGTTTGATGCGCGAGATGCGCGGCACCTCGTTCGACCCGTTGGTGCTTGACGCGTTCTTTGCGATCGAGGTGCAGATCCTGGCCATTGCCGCGCAATTCAGCGATGAAGATCCAGACGCGTTCCAGGTGGGCGAACGCGAGTCGGCCAAGCCACAGGGCCTACACGGGGCGTTCGTTCCCTCGGGGCTGGCCAGTGCCTTTTCGTAGCACCCGGTAGCGGCGCCAAAACATTTGGTTCGCACCGGCTGCTAGCACCTACGCCGATCGACGCGAGTTTGATGAGCGGCTTTCGCAAGCGGATCGGCCAAGGCGGCTGCGAGTTCATCCTCAGCCTAAC
>JBDTRV010000494.1:0-2856 GCA_039931475.1 Burkholderiales bacterium
GGCCACTAAGAATGCGGTCGACGCCACCAAGGACGCCGCCAAGGATGCGACTGCCGCCACCAAGGACGCCGCCGCATCCGCGGCCGAGAAAGCCAAGGACGCTGCAGGCGCAGCTTCCGCCGCCGCGAAAGATGCGGCCGACGCGAGCAAAGAGAAGGCCAAGGATGCCACTGCCGCCACCAAGGATGCCGCCGCATCCGCCGGCGCGACCATGAAGGACGCGGCGTCGGCCACGGGCGCTGCAACCGGCAACGCGGTCGATTCGGCCAAGGAAGCTGCCGCATCGGCCGGTACTGCCGCCGGCAATGCGGCCGAGGCCGCGAAGAACGCGGCTGCCGATGCGGTCCGGAACGCCACCGATTCCAGCAAGGAAGCGGTCAAGAACTAGGGCATCTAAAGCTCCTGGTAGTGGATCGCGCAAGCGGCCTACGACCGAAAAAAAGGCCACCGCGAGGTGGCTTTTTTTGTTCCATTGAATCCCTTGGCGCCGATCAGACCGTGCGCCAGTCGGAGCCGAGCGTGGCATCGGCAACGCCGACATCCGCTGGCGAACATCCGAGCGCCATTGACAGCGCCTGCCGGGCCAGATCGGGATGGTTGTTCTGCGCGCTCAGGTGCGCTGCAACGACTTGCCCGAGCCGGCCGCCGCTGGCAACGGCGCGCGCTATTTCAGCGCCGACCGTGTTCGCCAGATGACCGTACAGGCCGCCGACACGCCGTTTGAGAAACGCTGGATAGCGCGAAGCGGCCAGCATGTCGGGGTCGTGGTTGCATTCGATGAGCAACGCCGCGCAACCGGCCAGCGCGGAGGCAACGCGCGGCGTCGCATGCCCCAGGTCGGTCAGCACGCCAAGCCGCACCGCGCCGTCGCTGCAGCGCAATTGCAGGGGTTCGCGTGCGTCGTGTGGCACCGTAAACGGTTCCAAAAGCAGCGCGCCGAGGTCGATCGGAACCCCATTGCGCGCGATGTGGAGCAAGCCTTCGAAGTCGGGCGCGCCGATCGCCGTGTGGGTGCCGTGGCTCATCCAGACCGCGATCCGGCCGCGCAGCGCGAATGCGCGGGCGCTGCCGATATGGTCGGCATGTTCGTGGGTGACGAAAACGGCATCGATCTGATCCGGCGCAAGCCCCGCGCGCGCAAGCCGAGAGTCGAGCGCCTTCAGGTTCAGGCCGCAGTCGATCAGAACGCGCGAAACCTGAGTGCCGCAGCGCGCTTCCACCACGGTGGCATTGCCGGCGCTGCCACTGCCCAGGTTGGTGAAGCGCAGCATCGCGAAAGCCGGTGCGCTTGAACGACGCGGGGGACCGGTTGCGAAGAAAAACGGCTACTTCAGATCGTCCGCGATGACCTTGACGATGCGCTGCGCGTTGGCCGAACTGGCCGGCTCGCCGTTCGGGTTCTGCACCGACACCACGGTGTCCTGCCCTTGGCTTTGCACCGCGATCCGGTACTTTAGGGGTGGCGCGGTGGGGCCGGAGCCGAACACCTTGGCGAAGAAACCAGGCTCCTTGCGGTCGGTTGGATCAACATAGCGCACGAAGTACAGGCCCTTGCTGCGATCCCGATCTTCGACCGTGAAGCCGGTGCGATCGAGCGCGAGGCCGACCCGGCGCCAGGCACGGTCGAAGCTATCGGAAAGTTGCACCACCGGCGCGCCGCCGACGTTGGCGACGGTTGCCGAGGGCGGCACCCGATCGGGCGAAGCGACCAGCGTCTTGGCTTGTTCCTCGGCAACGCCGAGCTTGACCATCAGGCGGCGCAGGAATTCGGCTTCGAGTTCGGGATCCGGCTTGCGTGGTTGCCAGACGGTGCGCGCCTTCTCGTTGCTCGCATAGACCTCTTCCATGCCCCGGTGGCTGATGAAAATGTCGGTTTTGCCGTCACCGTCGCGCTCCAGGCGGGTGCGGAACTTGTCGCGCTCGCTGGTGGAATAGGCCGAATCGAACACCTTGCCAATCGTGCGGCGGATGAAATCCTGCGGAATCTTGGCGCGGTTTTCGGCCCAGTCGGTTTCCATGATCCCGAGGTTGCGCTGATCCAGCGCGAGCAGAAAACCGTTTTCCTGCCAGAAATCGCGTACCGGCTCCCACAGCTTGTCGGCCGGGCGGTCCACCACCAGCCAGCGCTGGTTGCCTTCGCGTTCGATGCGCACGTCGCCGACCGACTTGGCCGCCGTCGGCACCGCCTGCGCCGCGGCGCTTTGCTGCCCGGCCTGATAGCCGCTCGCGGTCACAGCGCCGCTGTTGCCCGGCACGGCGTAGCGGGAATCACCCGGCAGTTGGGTCAGGTCCGGTGGAACTTCGAGCGAGGGCGCAGTGCCGGCGCTCTTGTAGTCGATCTTGTCGCCTTCCAAAATGGTGCAAGCCGAAACGGCCAGCAGGGCAAGGGTCAGGCCGGCAAGGCCGATTCTTCGTCGGATAAGGTTCACTCGAAATAATCCTTGTTTCTTTACATCAGCAAGCCAGAAGCACGCAATGCTTTTTCCACCACCGCGACGTTGTGCGGCTCCATTGGCGTCATCGGCAGCCGCAGCGCGCCGCCACACAGACCAAGCCGCGCCATCGCCCACTTGACCGCAACCGGATTCGGTTCGCAAAACAGGTCCTTGTGCAGCGGCATCAGCTTGCGCTGGATTTCCATGGCGCCGCGAGCATCGCCCGCGATCGCCGCCACGCACAAATCGTGCATCGCGCGCGGCGCCAGATTCGCGGTGACGCTCACGTTGCCGCGGCCGCCGCACAGCATCAGCGCGACGGCACTGGGATCGTCGCCCGAGTAGATCGAGAACGCTTCAGGTGCCTCGCGGATCAGCCACTGCGCGCGGTCGATGTCGCCGGTCGCTTCCTTGATGCCGA
>JBDTRV010000495.1:0-2826 GCA_039931475.1 Burkholderiales bacterium
GAATCGCGAGCAGCAAGAACGAGTTGTACGACTTGAGCATCTCGTTGAGCAGCAAAAAGGGCGTGAGCCGCTCGTCGATGAAGAACACCGGCACGCAGGCCAGACCGAGCGCGAACGCGACCGGCACCCGCAGGATCAGCAGCACTGTGAAGATGCCGCACAGGATCAGCGCAACTTCAAGCGGCCCCATGGTGTGTCCCGTGTCGGTAGAGCATGAAGTCGTCGGCCAGTTGCTCGAGCAGGAACAAGAGCCAGCAAATGCCCGCGAACGGCCAGGGGGCGTGAATCCAGAGCATGTTGATGCCGGTCATCTCCGAGCTTTGCTGCCAGCCGAACAGCGCGAAGCGCCAGCCGAATCCGACGAAGATCAGCGCGACCAGAAAGATCGACATATGCACGATGAACTGCCCGATCGCCTGACCCTTCGAGCTTTTGGGCGTGGGCAGCACGTCGACGTCGAAGTGCGTGCCGTCGCGCACCGCGATCGTCGCGCCCAGCATGATCAGCCAGATCAGGCAAAAGCGCGCGGCTTCTTCGGTCCAGATGTAGCGTGGAATGAAGTCGACGAAGCGCGAGAAGATCTGCAGGGTGACCGGGATCAGCATCACGGCGATCGACACGGTGAGCAGCACTTGCAGGCCACGGTACAGCCAAGCGTTGAACCTGCGCATGGGGAAGTTTTCAGTGAACGGTTGAGACGGCGAAATCAAAAAAGCCGGCGTTTTGGGCGCCGGCTCTTCCGATCACTTCATCGCGTTGACCTTGTCCAGCATCGCGGTCGCGTCGATCTCCGTCGCATAGGCCTGCTTGACCGGCCCGGCCAGCTCCAAAAGCTTGGCGCGCTCCGTGAACGGATAGGTTTTGAGCTTGCCCTCTTTTTCGAGCTTGGCCAGAAGTGCCGAATCGCCCGACGAGTCGAGATCGCGGCCGTACTTGCCCGCCTCCTTGCCGGCCTTCAGGATCGCAGCCTGCAACTCCGGCGGTAGCCGGCGGAAGGTCTTGCCCGAAAAAGAGATCGGCCGCACCGTGATCGCGTGTTGCGTGAGCGAAATGTCGGGACCGACCTCGTAGAACTTCATCGCGTCCATGCCGGCCGCTTCGTTTTCCGCGCCCTGGATCACGCCGGTCTGGATCGCGTTGTAGACCTCGTTGTAGGCGATCACCGAAGGCTTGGCGCCGATGGCCGAGAACATCTTGGTCTGGATCGGCGCACCCATCACCCGCATCGACAAGCCTTTGAGCTCCTCCATGTTGCGGACCGGCTTGTTCGCGATCAGATTCCGCGTACCGCCGCCGGCGTAGCCGATGATCATCACATCGGCCTTCTTGGCCACTTCATCGACGATGGAAGATGTCGGAATCGAGCACCTTGTTCCAGTGCTCCAGATCGCGAAACAGGAACGGCATGTCCAGAAGCGGCGCGGCCTTGGCGAAGGTGGACATGTGCGCCGGCGAGACGATGCCGTAGTCGACCGAGATGCCCTGGCTCATGTAGGCGAAGTAGGTTTTTTCCAGGCCCAGTTCGCTGTTGCGATGAAAAACGAAGTTCACCGGCTTGCCATAGTACTGGACCACCAGCTCCTGGAACTTGAGCAGCGCCTTGTTGAACGGATGGTCGTCGGCGAACTGGACGGCGCCGTGCAGCGTGATCGGCGTTTGCGCCGCGGCGTTCAATGACACGGCGCCGAGCGACGCGACCGTGGCCGTGGCGGCCAGAAAGCGCGGGGTTGCGCGCATCCATTGTGTTGCTCCTCGAAGGGCTGGATGGGGCGGGGTGAAGGCCAATCCGTTGAACCGAGCGCGTGCGGATCTGTCAATCCGGGGATGCACCCGTCGGGGGATGCACCCGCCCGTCGAGGCCCGTCGGCAAATGCCTGCAGACGGATGACCGGCCAATCACGATGCCGACCCGCCGGAATCCCGGACGACGCCGTGGCGGGCGAGCGTACGACTTCAGGCCGGCGTTGCGACCCGCTCGAACACCGCCATGCTCTCGACGTGCGCGGTGTGCGGGAACATGTTGACCACGCCGGCCGCGGCGCAGCGGTAGCCGGCGTGATGCACGAGCAGCTCCGCGTCCCGCGCGAGGGTGGCCGGATTGCAGCTCACGTAGACGATGCGCTCGGGCGACGACCATTCGCCCGCCGCCGATGGCGACTCGTGCAGCTCCACCAGCGCCTTGGCCAGCGCGAAAGCGCCTTCGCGCGGTGGATCGACGAGCCATTTGTCGGCCGAACCGAATGCGGCGAGTTGCGCGGGCGTCAGCTCGAACAGGTTCATTGCTACGAGTTTTATAGCGCAAAACGACCGGTGGACGAGCGGATAAGCCACATTTTGTTCAAAATTTTGCGCTGCGCGGGCGAGCAGCGCGCTGCTGCCCTCGATGCCGAGCACGCTCTTCGCCCGCGTTGCCAGCGGCAAGGTGAAGTTGCCCAGGCCGCAGAACCAGTCGATCACTTTTTCGTGCGGCCGCACGTCGAGCAGTTTGAGCGCACGCGACACCAGCACGCGGTTGATCTCGGGGTTGACCTGGGTGAAGTCGGTCGGTGTGAACGGCATCGTCACGCCAAAGTCGGGCAAGGTGTAGGCAAGCTGCGGGCCGTCGGCGTCGAGGCGGTGCGCGGTGTCGGGACCTTTTGGCTGCAGCCACCATTGGACGACGTGTCGGCCGCGCGCCGGGCCTTGCGGGTAGCGGCCCGCGAAGTCCTTCAACCGCTGTAGATCGGCGACCGACAGCGGCTCCAGATGCCGCAGCACGAGCGCGGTGACGGCGCCCGTGCCGCCCGTGCCGCCCGTGCCGCCATCGACTGGATCGCCGCACGCGAG
>JBDTRV010000496.1:0-2822 GCA_039931475.1 Burkholderiales bacterium
AGTTGTGGCCGGTGTCGATCATCAAAAGCGGGTACGGGATGCGGCCGATGCCGAACGCTTTTTCCGCGCACTTCAGGAGCACCAGCGAATCCTTGCCGCCCGAGAACAGCAGGGCAGGGCGCTCAAACGCTGCGGCGACTTCGCGCAGCACGAAGATCGCTTCTTCTTCTAACGAATCGAGGTGCTGGTTGGACAGCGTGTGCAGCAATTCGGGTTCAGTGCGAGCGTTCATGCGGGGGTTCCTTCGTTGAGGGGCGTAGCGGCCACGTGCAGGCCGCATTCCTTTTGTTCGTGGTTCTCCCACCACCAGCGGCCGGCGCGAAAGTCTTCTCCCATGCTGATCGCGCGCGTGCAGGGCGCGCAGCCGATGCTTGGAAAGAATTGGTCGTGCAGCGGGTTGTAAGGCACGTTGTTGGTCGCGATGTAGTGCCAAACGTCGCCCCAGCTCCAGTCGGCGAGCGGGTTGTATTTGATTCGGCCGCCGCCGGTCGCCTGCGACGTGTCCTTCATCGGCACGTCGGCGCGGTCGCCGGATTGCTCGCGCCGCATCCCGGTGATCCAGGCGTCGTAGCCGGCCAGCGCGCGCGCGAGCGGCTCGCCCTTGCGGATCTGGCAGCAGCTCTTGCGCAGCTCGATGCTCTCGTACATCGCGTCCTTGCCGTGGCGCGCGACGAAGCTGATCGCGGCTTCGGCGTTGGGCTGGAACACGCGCACTTCGAGCCGGGTGCGCGCTTCCCATTCGGCCAGCAGCGCGAGCGTCTGGGTGTGCAACATGCCGGTGTCCAGCACGAACACGTCGATCGGCAGTTTCAAGCTCTCGATCAGGTGCGAAATCACGACATCCTCGGCGCCGAGGCTGGACGCTTGCGTGATGCGTGAGCTGGCCGCGCGATCGCCATCGCCGTGGCCGCGGCCGTTGGGGCTGCCGTTGGCGGGCGCATGGCCGCGCGCCGCCTGGGTCAGCAACTGCTTCGTCGTTTCGAGCTTCTCCGCGAAGCCGGCGGACGGCTTGGCGTTGCGGCTGATGGCGCCCTCGCCGATCGAAGCGCTCACGATCGAGGCGCTCATGTTGTGGCCTCCAGCGACGGACCGCGCGCGAAGTGCGGGCGCGGCTCCAGCAGGTCGCCCTGGTAGAAGGCGGCGTAGCGCTCAAACTGGCGTTCGGCCGCGTCGGGGCTTACGCCTTCGGCCAGCACCGCGCTCGTAAAACCACTGCGCTGCAGATGCACCAAAAGGTCGATCAGCACGTCGCCAGTCGCGCGCAGGTCGCCGGTGAACTTGTAGCGGCGGCGCAGCAACACGCCCTGGCTGAACGCGCGGCCGTCGGTGAATTTTGGAAACGACAGTTCGATCCGCGTCACGCCTTCGAGCGCGCCGCCTTGCACGAGCGCGACAAGGTCGGCGTCATTCGGAATTTGCAACACGTTTTCACCTTCGCCGCTCGCCGGTTGGGCATTGTTAGCAATGATTTTCATAGCAATTCGATCCTCGATGCAGCGTGCTTATTCCATTTCCAGATCAATTCGCGGCCGTGAACGCGAAGCGCGGACAGCACTTGCGTGGTGCCCCAAGCGAAGGCGCCATCAGTGCACAGGCGATCCGGGATTGGAATCATTCGGCCAGGGCTTCGGCCTTGTGGCCATGGCGCGCACCGTTGGCGGCAGCCTTGAACGGGTCGTGGCCAACGCGGCGCAAGGTGTCGATGAAGTGCTCGGTAGCCGACAGACGTTGCGCGCGGTAGACATCCAACACGACCTCGATCACGTCCGGCACTTCGGCGGCCGAGAACGACGGGCCAACCACCTTGCCGCCGATCGCCGGGCCGGAAAGATCGGTGCCATCGGCGCCGCCGAGCGTGATTTGGTACCACTCCTTGCTGTCCTTGTCCACGCCCAGGATGCCGATGTGGCCGCTGTGGTGGTGCCCGCAGGAGTTGATGCAGCCGCTCATGTGAAGGTCGATCGGCCCCAGGTCGAACAGCTCGTCCAGATCCTGAAAACGCTCGGTGATGGCGGCGGCGATCGGCAGCGAGCGCGCATTGGCCAGCGAGCAGTAGTCGCCGCCGGGGCAGACGATCATGTCGGAGAGCAGGCCGATGTTGGGCTGCGCCAGGCCCAGCGCGCGCGCGGCTTCGTACAGCGCGGGCAGGTCGGCCTCGAACACCCAGGGCAAAAGCAGGTTCTGCTCGTGCGTGAGGCGCGCCTCGCCGGCAGAGAACTGGTCGGCCAGTTGCGCCAGAGAGTCCAGCGTGTCGGCATCGGCGTCGGCGGGCGCGAAGCCGACGCGCTTGAACGACAGAGCGACCGCGCGCATCCCGGGCAAGCTGTGGCCGCGCACGTTCTGCTGGATCCAGCGCTGGTAGAACTGGCCGCTGGTGTTGACTGTCGAGGGAAGGTTGGCGGCTTTCAGCTCGGGCACCACGAAGCACGATTGCACCCGGTCGAATTCGGCCTGGGTGATGGTGTGCGGCGCGCCGTCCAACTCGGTGATGGCCTTGAACTCGGCCTCGACGCTGTCGATGAATTTTTGGCCCTCGGCCTTCACCAGCATCTTGATGCGCGCCTTCCACTTGTTGTCGCGCCGGCCGTAGCTGTTGTAGGTGCGCACGATGGCTTCGATGTAATTCAGCAACTGGTCCCACGGCAAAAACTCGCGCACCACGCTTCCGATGACCGGCGTGCGGCCCATGCCGCCGCCGACCTTGACGGTGAAACCCACCGCGCCATCGTCGGCGAGACGCGCCTGCAGGCCGATGTCGTACCAGCCGATGGCGGCACGGTCTTCCTTGGCGCCGTTGAAAGCGATCTTGAACTTGCGCGGCA
>JBDTRV010000497.1:0-2821 GCA_039931475.1 Burkholderiales bacterium
ATCGTCGAGGCTGACAGCACGAGCCGTGGATCGTGGCAAAAGCTTGGCTACGGAAGCCGCCCCCACCCCGCCCGACCTCGACGCGGTACGCGGGCGGCGGGACCCGATCGATAGCGAGGGGAAGCCGGGCCAGAACTTCAGTTTGGTGAAAAGTACCCACAGAAACTGTCGGTTTTCTTTACACGCTGAAGCGATTGCTTGCCGCAGACCGCATGTACCACGTTGATTTCATTGGTTGTTTCTGAAATCCCCGAACTGGCCTGCCTCTTGCATAGTAAAAGACAATCGCGTTCCCTGCTCACGGCCCCAGAATCAAGACTTTTTGCGCCCAACCGTCCCTAGCCGCGTTTTATTTCAGCGCCCATGAGCCATCAACCCGCCTTTTTGCTACCGAAATAATAGCTGCAAATGACTAAAAACCTCGCGCAAGCGCCAATTTTGACTGAAACTATCGTTGCCTCATGCGGCGGCGGCAGTTGTTCCCGCGCCTTGGCCGCGATGCACCTTGCGAGCACCCTGCCATGACGCTGACCGAACTCAAGTACGTGGTCGCCGTCGCTCGCGAGAAGCACTTCGGCAAGGCGGCCGAAGCCTGCTTCGTCTCGCAGCCCACCTTGTCGGTGGCGGTGAAAAAGCTTGAGGAGGAACTCGCCGTGCGGCTGTTCGAGCGCAGCGCCAACGAGGTCGCGGTCACGGCGATCGGCGAGGAGATCGTGCGGCAGGCGCAAAGCGTGCTCGAGCAAGCAGCCAACGTGAAAGAGATCGCCAAGCGCGGCAAGGACCCGCTGGCCGGCCCACTGCGCATGGGCGTGATCTACACCATCGCGCCGTACCTGCTGCCGAGTCTGGTGCGCCAGTGCATCGACCGCACGCCGCAGATGCCGCTGGTGCTGCAGGAAAACTTCACCGGCAAGCTGGTCGAGATGCTGCGCATGGGTGAGATCGACTGCGCGATCATGGCCGAGCCGTTTCCGGACGCGGGCCTTGCGCTCGCACCGCTGTACGACGAGCCGTTCATGGCTGCGGTGCCAAGCCACCATCCCATGGCCCAACAAGAAACCGTCACCGCCGATCAGATCAAGACCGAAACCCTGCTTTTGCTCGGCACTGGCCACTGCTTTCGCGACCACGTGCTCGAAGTTTGCCCCGAGTTCGCGCGCTTTTCGAGCAACGCCGAGGGCATCCGCAAGAGCTTCGAAGGCTCGTCGCTCGAGACCATCAAATACATGGTCGCGGCCGGCATGGGCGTGACCCTGGTGCCGCGCCTTTCGGTGCCGCGCACCGCGTTCGATCCAGCGCCGCAGACCAAGCAACGCCGCAGCCACGACGACATCTACGTCAAGTACCTGCCGTTCGAAGGCGAGCCGCCCAAGCGCAGGGTGGTGCTGGCCTGGCGCCGCAGCTTCACCCGCTATGAAGCGATCGCCGAGTTGCGCAACTCGATCTATGCCTGTGATCTTCCGGGGGTCGAGCGGCTGTCTTCTTGAAGCCGGACCACATGGCAGTCCGGCCAGTGTCGGGCGCGTAGGCTGCTGGCGCCACTATCGGCGCCGTCGCGCTCCGACGACCTGACCCGACGCGAGCTGACACGACCTGAGCCGACACAGTCCATCCGAATCAAGGCGCGGATAGCGCGGGCGCCAGGTGGCCGGTCGTCGCGCACGCTTCACCTCGCGGGCATACTGGCGCTCCCTTTTTGCCAAAGCGCCTCATGCAGACCGACCCCGGCACGGCGCGCGAATCGCGCCTCGCCCTGTACCTGGACCTGATCCGCTGGAACCGGCCCGCCGGCTGGTTGCTGCTGCTGTGGCCAACGCTTTCGGCGCTATGGGTCGCGGCCGAAGGTTTTCCGGGTTGGCATCTGCTGGCGGTCTTCGTGCTCGGCACCATCCTCATGCGCAGCGCCGGTTGCTGCATCAACGACGTGGCGGACCGCGAGTTCGACCAGCACGTCAAGCGCACCGCCAACCGCCCGGTCACGCGCGGCGCGCTGTCGGTCCGCCAGGCATTGGCATTCGGCGCGCTGCTGGCGGCGGCGGCGTTCGGCCTCGTGCTCACGACCAACGGCGTGACCATCGCCTGGTCGTTCGCCGGTCTTGCGATCACGCTGATCTACCCCTATGCCAAACGTTTCGTCTCGATGCCGCAGGCGGTGCTGGGCATCGCCTTCAGCTTCGGTATCCCGATGGCGTTTGCCGCCGCCACCGGCGCCATCCCACCGCTGGGCTGGGTGCTCCTCGCCGGCAACCTGTTCTGGGTGCTGGCCTACGACACCGAATACGCAATGGTCGACCGCGACGACGACCTCAAGATCGGCATGAAAACCTCCGCCGTCACGCTCGGGGGGGCCGACGTGCCGTTCGTCACCGGGTGCTACTTCGTCTCGCTCGGGTTCTGGCTGGTGGCGCTCGCGGACCGGCACCTCGGCTGGCCGTTCTACCTGGGTCTGGCAGCGGCCGCGGCGCAGGCGTTGTGGCATTTCACCTTGATCAAAAGCCGCACGCGGGACGGCTGCTTCAAGGCGTTTCGGCTCAACCACTGGTTCGGCTTCGCCATCTTCGCGGGCATTGCCCTCAGCTATGCTGTGCGTTGAAATGCTACGAATATCGTAGCTGCAAACGCCCGTCACACGAGCCACGGTGGGCCAAAAGAGCTTGAAAACCTGACAAGAGCGGCGATCCGGGCTCCTCCGCCGGCCGCGAAAGGCACCGCATGGCGCAGTGGATCATCGACATCATCCAGAGCCACGGCCTGCTCGGCATCGCGGCGCTGATGGTGCTGGAAAACGTGTTTCCGCCGATCCCGTCCGAGCTGATCATGC
>JBDTRV010000498.1:0-2818 GCA_039931475.1 Burkholderiales bacterium
CCTGGCGGCTGCGCGACTGGGGCATCAGCCGCCAGCGCTATTGGGGCACGCCGATTCCGATGATCCATTGCGACGAGCATGGCGCGGTGCCGGTGCCGGAAAGCGACTTGCCCGTGGTGCTGCCGACCGACTGCGTGCCCGATGGCTCGGGTAATCCGCTGGTCAAACACGAAGGCTTTCATGCCGGCGTCGTCTGCCCGACCTGCGGCAAACCCGCGCGGCGCGAAACCGACACGATGGACACGTTTGTCGACAGCTCGTGGTATTTCATGCGCTACTGCGACCCGAACAACGACGAAGCGATGGTCGCCGATGGCGCAGCCTACTGGATGCCGATGGACCAGTACATCGGCGGCATCGAACACGCGATCCTGCACCTTTTGTATGCGCGGTTCTGGACCAAGGTGATGCGCGACATCGGCCTGGTCAAGATCGACGAACCCTTCACGCGCCTGCTCACGCAAGGCATGGTGCTCAACCACATCTACTCACGCAAAGGCGCTAAGGGCGGCATCGAATATTTCTGGCCGAAGGACGTTGAAGACGTGTACGACGAAGCCGGCAAGGTGATTGGCGCGAAGCTCAAAAGCGACGGCAGCGCCGTGACCTACGAAGGCGTGGGCACGATGAGCAAGAGCAAGAACAACGGCGTCGATCCGCAGGATCTGATCGCCAAGTACGGCGCCGACACCGCGCGCCTGTACACCATGTTTACCGCGCCGCCCGAGGCGACGCTCGAATGGAACGATGCGTCCGTGGAAGGTAGCTATCGCTTCCTGCGCCGAGTCTGGAACTTCGGCCACAAGCTGTTTGCTATTGGTAATACAGCTACAAACGACCAACCAACGCGCGATGGAGCCATTTTTGGACCTAAATCCAAGGCCCTGCGGCTCGAAATCCATACGGTCTTCAAGCAGATCGACTACGACTACCAGCGGATGCAATACAACACCGTGGTCTCCGGCGCGATGAAGCTGCTCAACGCGCTCGAGGGCTTCGACGGAGAGCCCGAGGGCGGCGGCGACACGGCAGTCCGCGAAGGCTTCGGCATCTTGCTGCGGAGCCTTTATCCCGCGACGCCGCACATCGCCCATGCGCTGTGGGCTGACCTGGGCTATGCGGCCGACCACGGCGACCTGCTCGACGCACCGTGGCCGGTCGTCGATGCCGACGCATTGAAGCAGGACGAGATCGAACTGATGCTGCAAATCAACGGCAAGCTGCGTGGCTCGATTGTCGTGCCGGCCGGCGCGAAACATGGCGCGATCGAGAAGATTGCACTCGCAAGCGAGGCGTTCCACAAGCACGCGGCCGGTGCCAAGCCGAAGAAGATCATCGTTGTGCCGGGCCGGCTGGTCAACGTGGTGGTGCAGGCGTGAAGGTTGCTCGTCGGCCCGTCGTGCGCGGTAACGTCCCTCTGTCCCGCCGCGCCTTGCTCGCTGGGACGGGTGGCATGGCGGCGGCGCTGGCACTGTCCGGCTGCGGCTTCAAGTTGCGCGGCGCGCTCGAGTTCGCGTTCGACTCGATTCACGTCAACATGCCGGAGCAGTCCGGGCTGGGCAACGAACTCAAGCGCCAACTTGCCGCGAACAAGGGCCTGCGGGTGATTCGCGAACCCGCGCTCGTACCGACCGCGCAGGTGATCCTCGACAGCCTCGTGGACCAGCGCGAGAAAGTCGTGGTGGGCCTGACCTCATCGGGACAGGTGCGCGAGTTCCAGTTGCGGGTGCGCTTCAAGTTCCGCCTGCGCGCCAAGGACGGCCGCGAGCTGATCCCCGAGGCGGAAATCCTGCAGGAACGCGACATCTCGTACAGCGAATCGAACGCGCTCGCGAAAGAGGCGGAAGAGCAACTTCTGTATCGCGATATGCAGTCGGACATCGTGCAGCAGGTACTCAGGCGGCTTGCTGCCGTGAAGCTCTAGGGCGACGGGCGCGGCGGACGACATGCAGGTTTCGTTGGCCCAGCTCGACGTTCGCCTGAAGAAAGGAATCGATCCTGTCTACACCCTGCACGGCGACGAGCCGCTGTTGCTGCAGGAAGCAGCCGATTCGATTCGGGCGGCGGCGCGGCGCCAGGGGTTTGCCGAGCGCAGCGTGTTCAGCGTGGTCGGCGCGCGCTTCGATTGGGCCGGTGTGCTGGGGGATTTGGGATCGCAAAGTCTTTTTGCCGAGCGGCGGATCGTCGAGGTCCAGCTTCCTTCCGGCAAACCTGGCAAGGACGGCGGCGATGCGTTGCAGCGCCTGGCGCAGGCGCAGACCGGCAGCGACTCCACGCTTTGCCTCGTGCTGTTGCCGCGGCTTGACAAAGCCACCCGCGCCAGCGCCTGGTTCAGCGCGCTGGATCGTGCCGGCGTCAGCGTGCCGATCGAGCAGGTCGAGCGCGCCGCGCTGCCGGTCTGGATCGGACAGCGGCTGGCGCGGCAGGACCAGCGCGTGGCCAGCGGCGAGGCCGGGCAGCGCGCGTTGCAGTTCTTTGCCGACCGGGTCGAAGGCAACCTGCTGGCCGCGCATCAGGAGGTGTTGAAGCTTGGCCTGCTTTATCCGCCCGGCGAACTCTCGCTCGAGCAAATCGAGCGCGCGGTGCTCGATGTGGCCCGCTACAACGTCTTGAAGTTGTTCGAAAGCGTGCTGGCCGGCCAGGCGTTGCGCGTGCAGCGCATGCTCGATGGCCTGGAGGCCGAAGGCGAGCCCGTGGTGCGGGTTCACTACTTGCTGGCGGAAGAAATTCGTGCGTTGAAACGGGTCAAGGACGCAATGGCCGCTGGCCGGCCGCTGCCAGCGGCGCTTGCCGAGCAGCGGATCTGGGGCGTGCGCGA
>JBDTRV010000499.1:0-2817 GCA_039931475.1 Burkholderiales bacterium
CTTTTCTCGTCGAAATTCTTCGGGTCCACCACCGTGCTGTGGATGTTGGTGAACACCTTGAATTCGGGCGCGCAGCGGATGTCGTAGCCGTAGCTGCTGCAGCCGTAGCTGATCAGCTTGTGGCCATCGCGCTCACGTATCTGGCCGGGCTCGAACGGCTCGATCATGCCGTGCTGCTCGCACATGCGGCGGATCCAGCGGTCGCTCTTGATGCTCATGAAATAGGGGCTTTGATGTTGATAGCGGCGATTGTTGCACGCTGAAAGCGGGCGCCCGCTCCGATGTTTGGACCGTGGAATCCGTGAAGCGCAGGGTGGGAGCGCACTCGTCAGCCGACCATCGAAACCCGAAAAGCGTTGTGCTCCGCCGGCAGAGTTGCATAGGCAATCGGCACGGCGAGCGCCATACCGCGGTCGTCGTTCAATAACGCTGACATGAACCGCGCATAGTCCGACGCCGTTGTATAGAGGGATGCGGCTGCCACGGGTTTTAGGAATCGAACCTGTCGCACCGTTTCGAACATGGACGTCCCGCGTCGTGCACGGGTGGCGAATGCGTCTTTCCAGACGAGGCTGGTGTCGTGCATTGCGAGCGGCCCAAATACGTGCTTGTCGAAGTAATCCGCGAGGCAAATACCGTGAAACTGGTGAATCGCTCAATACTACATAAATGATAGCTATAAATCCAATACAGGCGTGCGGCAGCGGCCTTTTTTGTTTATGAAACAGGCTGAGTGCGGCCGCTCCCGATCAGCCATTGGCTACGGCGCGATGCTGCCTTGCACGCCTTCGACGAGCCAGTTCATGCGCAGGATCTGGTCGTCGTCCAGCGCGCTGTTGGCCGGGATCACGACGCGCCCCTGGTTGTCTTTGACAGGCGCGGCGCCGGCGGCGAACGGCTTAAGGCGGCCGGCCGCGATGTCCTGCTGCCGCGCGAGCACCTCATCGCGCACGTCTTGCGGCACCTTCGGCCCGAACCCGCCGACTTCGATCATTCCTTGTGCGACACCGCCCCAAACACTGCCGCTTTTCCAGCTCCCGTCGAGCACCGCCTGAACGCGCTCCCTGTAATAGTCACCCCAGCGGTGTTCGATGGCGACGATCTGCGCTGTTGGCGCGACGCCTCGCATGTCCGAGTGATAGGCCACCGCCAGTTTGCCGCGCTCCTCGGCGGCGGCCATCACAGCGGTCGAGCCGGTGTGAAAGGCGATCACGTCGACACCCTGATCGAACAGGCTCATCGCCGCGTCACGCTCGCGTGGTGGATCGAACCAGGCGTTGAGCCAGACCAGCAAGACTCGCGCCTTCGGGTTGACCGAACGCATCCCGAGCGTGAACGCGTTGATGCCTTGCAGCACTTCGGGGATCGGAAAGCCCGCCACATAGCCCGCCACATCGGTCTTCGTCATGCGCCCGGCCGCGATCCCCGCGAGATACCGCCCTTCGTAGTAGCGCGCATTGGCCACCGCCACGTTGGGCGCGGTCTTGTAGCCGGTGATCGATTCGAACTTCACTTGCGGAAAATCGCGCGCCACGGCCAAGGTCGGCTTCATGTAGCCGAAGCTCGGCGTGAAGATCAATTGGTTGCCCTGGCGCGCCAGATCGCGGATCACCCGCTCGGCATCGGCGCCTTCGGCCACATCTTCGACGACCGTGGTTTGGACGCGGCCCTCGAATGCCGCTTCAACCGCCTGCCGTCCGAGTTCGTGCTGATGCACCCAGCCGGCGGGCGTGATCGGCGTGACGTAGACCCAGGCGACCTTGAGTGGTTCCTTCACGGGCGACGCGCTACGCGCTTCATGACCGAAGAAAACGAGCGTCGCGGCGATCGCGCACATCAGGCGCGGCACGAGGTTTTTATACATGGTGTTCCTCTACATGGCCCCGGGAATCGAATCGCTTGCAGGCCTGGGACAACAGCACGGCAAGAAAAAAAGCCCGGAGTTTTTCGCAAACCCCGGGCCGATGCGTCGGCGGTCCCGCTCGAAGCGGGCCGCGGCGCGGATCACATGTTCTCGATCATCACCTTGCCAAACCCGGAACAGCTCACCTGCTCCGCCCCGTCCATCAGCCGTGCGAAGTCGTAGGTGACTTTCTTGCTCGCGATCGACTTTTCCATCGAACTGATGATGAGGTCCGCCGCTTCTTTCCAGCCCATGTGGCGCAGCATCATCTCGGCCGAGAGGATTAGGGAGCCGGGGTTCACGTAGTCCTTGCCCGCATACTTGGGCGCGGTGCCGTGGGTGGCTTCGAAGCAGGCGACCGAATCGGACAGGTTGGCTCCGGGCGCGATGCCGATTCCGCCGACCTGCGCCGCGAGCGCGTCGGAGATGTAGTCGCCGTTCAGGTTCAGCGTCGCGACGACCGAATACTCGGCCGGGCGCAGCAAAATCTGCTGCAGGAACGCGTCGGCGATGACGTCTTTGATGACGATCTCGCGGCCGGTCTTCGGGTTCTTGAAGTTGCACCACGGGCCGCCGTCGATCTCTTTCGCGCCGAACTCTTTTTGTGCGAGCGCATAGGACCAATCCCTGAAGCCACCTTCGGTGAACTTCATGATGTTGCCCTTGTGCACGATCGTCACACTCGGTTTGTCGTTATCGATCGCGTACTGGATCGCCTTGCGCACCAGGCGCTCGGTGCCTTCGCGCGAGACCGGCTTGATGCCGATGCCCGAGGTGTTCGGAAAGCGGATTTTCGTGACGCCCATGTCTTCAATGAGGAACTTGATGAGCTTCTTCGCCTGGTCGCTTTCGGCCTCGTATTCGATGCCGGCGTAGATGTCTTCCGAGTTCTCGCGGAAGATCACCATGTTGGT
>JBDTRV010000500.1:0-2813 GCA_039931475.1 Burkholderiales bacterium
CAACCAGCGCGGGGGTGTTGGGCATCGCGCGCACGATGCGGTCGGTGCCGAGCCATTGGGCGATGCTCCCGGTGCGAATGCCGGCGGCCACGCTCATGTGCAGCGCGTTGCTGGTGAACGGCGCCACCTGGCCGGCGACTTCGGCCAGGATCTGCGGCTTGACGGCCCAGACCACGACACCGGCGCGCTTTAACGCATCGCTCGGTTTTTCAAGCGCCTTGATGCGATGGGTCGCCAGCAGGCGCTCGCGCGCTTCGGCCAGCGGTTCGACCACATCGATGTCGGCCGGAGGCAGGCCCTGCCGGATCAGTCCGCCGATGATCGCGGCGGCCATGTTGCCGCCGCCGATGAACGCGATGGGCGGCAGCGCGAGGGGGTCGAATGGGTTGGTGCTCATGCTCTTGCGGGCTCAGGTAAAAGAGGGGCCGGTGGGGCGTGCGTGCCGGGGTCGGTGAACGCGAACGCGGCGAACTGCGTGATCTGAAGCGGATTGAAATTGTCGTCGCTCACGAACACCAGGGTGCGTTGGCCTGGCTGCCCGCCGCTTGCGGGCAGGCGCGGGCCCCAGGCCATGCCTTCGGTGTTGTCCAGGCGCGCAAGGCCGAGGTCGTCGAAATCGGCTACGAGCGTTTTCGGGGCAAGGCGCACCGGAGCGCCGCGCAGGGTTTCGAGGCCGAGCGTGTCGCTGGCCGATCGCACATCGATCATGTACAGGCGCAAGGAGACGCCGGCGCCGACCGAAAAGCCGCGTTCCAGAACCAACATGCGGTGCGAGTCGAGCATCAGGATTTCGGAGACGCCGTTGTCGGCGAACGCGAGGCCCGGAATCGGCACCCGCGCGATTTTCTCGGGCCGATACGCGATCTGGTGCAGCGGATTGCCGCTGGCAAGGTCGAATAAGGTGAAGCGGCACGGCGCGCCGGGATCGTCGACACCGGCTTCGGGGCCGTCTTGCAGCAGCGGGTTTTCCATGGCGACCCAGGCGCCGCCGCCGTCCGTCGTAAGCGCCAGGCCTTCGAACGCGCCGTTCTTGCGCGGGCCGGTGTTGCCATCGGGGTTCATGTGGAAATGCGCGGGCAGCCGGAACTCGCGCAGGTGCCGGCCGGACGTCGTCATCTCGCGCAGGAACGGATCGACGCCGCGGTGCCGGTCGCCTTCGCTGGTCCACAGCAGGGTGCGGGTCGAGGGGCGAAAGCGGATCGATTCGGGATCGCACACGAGGCGGCCGGGGCCGCGCCGCGGATAAAGCACGCCGTTGGCCTGCGCCATGCCGACGACGCTTGTCAGCCGGGGCACCGGCATGCCTTGTTCCGAAAACGGGATGTGCAGGGTGTAGTAGCGCGGGGGCCAGCCGTCGTCGCTGATCGCAAACCAGAGATCGTTGGCCGAGTCGTAGTCGAGTCCCGAGAGGCCGCCGACCGTGGTGCGCAAGAACGACAGGCGATACGGCAAGGTGGCCGAGCCGAGCAGGCGCAGGGCTTTGGTGGAAGCAGCGCGGCGGCCATCCCGAGTGTCGTTCGCGCGGGCCGAGCAGCCAGCTTGCGCGGCCAGCAGCGTTGCCCCGGTGGCCGCGAGCCAGCGGCGGCGCGTCAGGGCAAAGGCGGTGCCGTTGCATGCGCCGCCATGCTGTCGCTCCATGGGGGCGAGCAATTCGGCATCGGCGGTGGCATCGGCGATGCGGGCGGTCGGCAAAGCTTCGGACTTGCTGCGCTGGTGCATCGCCGCAGTTTAGGGCGCCTCTGAGCGATTGTTCGCGCGGTCCGTGCGGCGCTTGACCGGCTCAACAGTTGACTTTGGGGCTGTCGCACAATGGCGCCGACCCTGCCCCAACAGCTCCAAGTAGTTCGACCCATCTCATGCCCGGCGTCACCATCGAAGTGCGGCGTTGTCTTGCCCCCGAATCCGAGCGCGCACTGATCGGCGCGGTGGCGGCGGCGATCACCAGCGCGTTCGACATCCCAGAAAGCACCCTCGCACTGCGGCTGGTGGTGCACGAGCCCGAGCGGTTCCCGCTGCCGCGCGACAAGGACGAGCGCTTCACGCTGATCACGATCGATTGCTTCGAGGGCCGCTCGGTCGAGATGAAGCGGGCGCTTTATGCGGCGCTGGCCACCGCATTGGGCGACTTGGGCATACCGGCCGACCACATGAAGGTATCGCTGCGCGAGTCTGCTCGGGAAAATTGGGGAATTTTGGGTGTTCCCGCAAGTGGTGATTGAATAGTTTGCTACGTTTATTGCAGCGAAGCCTGCCGCACCGCGTGCTCCCAGCGCTGCATGAGTTCGGCCGCGCGGTGTTCGGCCAAGGTCGGCTCGAAGCGGCGCTCCGCGCGCCAGAGCGAGGTGAGTTCCGCCGTGCCGCGATAGACGCCGGCCGACAGGCCCGCCAGCCAAGCGGCGCCCAACGCGGTGGTCTCGATCACCGCCGGCCGAACCACGGGAATGCCGAGCAGGTCCGCCTGGAACTGCATCAACAGGTCGTTGGCGCAGGCGCCGCCGTCGACCCGAAGCTCGGCCACTTTGTGCGCGCCCGCGGCTTGCGCGTCGCGCCCCATCGCCTGCAAAAGCGCCGCGCTCTGAAACGCGATGCTCTCCAGCGCCGCGCGCGCGACGTGGGCCACCGTGCTGCCGCGCGTGAGGCCGGTGATGGTGCCGCGCGCGTCCGGCTTCCAGTAGGGCGCGCCGAGGCCGGTGAAGGCGGGCACCATCATCACGCCACCCGCGTCGGGCACGCTGGCCGCAAGTTGCTCGACTTCGCTGCTGGCCGAGATCGCGCCCAGGCCATCGCGCAGCCACTGCACCACCGCGCCGCCG
>JBDTRV010000501.1:0-2808 GCA_039931475.1 Burkholderiales bacterium
GTAGATGCAGCCGAACGAGATTGGCGCTAATTTCGGAAACAATGAATTGATAGAGCGGGGGTTTTTCTTCTGATTTGGGAACATTAAAGTTCAGTCCATCGATGAGCCGAACCCGATTCGAGCAACTCACCGAGGCCGGACAGGCGGGAGAGATGAGCCCACCGCGCCCGACACCACTTGTCAATCAGACTGAAAGGACCTTCATCATGAAATCGAAATTTGGCGCCACCTTCGTGATCGCCGCTGCCGCCCTGGGCGCCGTCAACAGCTTCGCCTACGGCTCCAACGACATGAACCCGGACGCTTTTCCGGCGCTGCGTCCGAGCCAGAGCACCGTCAGCCGGGCGGATGTTCGTCACGACTACGCAAACAGCGTGCAAAACGGCAGCGCGCCGCAATACAACGTGTACGGCGAGGTAGTCGCGGCACCGGCGCATGCCAGCGGCGTGAGCCGCGCCAAAGTCCGCACGGAATATGCCAACGCGTTGAAGGCCGGTGATTTGCCGCAATACAACCAGTACGGTGAAGCGATTGCGAAGCCTGCAACGGCAGACCGCGCGATTCGGTCCGAGGGGCGCGCCGCTGCGCCCGTCGGCGCCGACCGGGCGGTTGGCAATTTGTAAGCGCACCAGCTGCGTGGCCCGCCGATTCGCCCGGCGGGCTTATTCTTTGCAAACGTTGGAGCCGTCCCATGAAACTTATCGATCGAACCCAGGTTCTTCAATCCGCTGCGCTGGCCCTGGCTGCGCTCACATGCGCCATCGCGCCGACAGCACCCGCTTGGGCGCAAACCAGCAATGCCACGTCCGCGTTGATCCAGAAGGTGGTCCGCGTGCGCGGCACGTTGCGGTCCGTCGATCAGGCAAGCCTCGTGATTGAGCAACCGAACGGAAAAACGCTAAGCCTTGCACGGTCGCCGAAGATGACGGTGCAAGAGGTCTATCCGATCGAACTGGCCGATATCGAGCAAGGCAGCTTCGTCGGCACGACGGGTATGCCGCAGCCCGATGGCACGCAGAAGGCTCTGGAGGTCCACGTGTTTCCACCCAGCGCTCGCGGCACCGGTGAAGGCCACTACGCCTGGGACTTGCGCCCCGGCAGCACGATGACCAACGCGAGCGTTGCGTCACTGGCTCCGGCACCGGCTTCGTTCGAAGGCGGGCGCACGCTGCGGCTGCGCTACGCGGGCGGTGAGCAGACGGTGATCGTGCCGCCAGGCGTGCCGATCGTCACCTTCAAGCCGGCAGACGACGCGCTTCTGGTGCCCGGCGCCAAGGTGCTTGCTTTCGCCGAGGAGCGCAACGGGATGCCAATCGCGACCAGCGTCCAAGCCGGGCGCAACGGGTTCGCGCCGCCGTATTGAAAGCAGGAGCGAGGGATGAGGAGGCGCTCACTAGAATGGGTTCGCCTGTCTTTGGGCTCACGCAGACCCGACCCCTCATGTCGACCCTCACACGCCGTTCGTACGCTTGTCTGCCCGGATCCGCCCGCGGATTCACCGTGCTGCTCTGCGTGGCGCTCGCGCTTGCCGCTTGCTCCAAACCCGAGCCGCAACCCGAGCCCATCCGCGCGGTCAAGCTCGTCACGGTTGCGCCGGAGCGGCTCGAGCGCAAGTTCGAATTCGCGGCCGAGGTGCGGCCACGGGTCGAGTCGCGCCTCGGGTTTCGGGTCGGCGGCAAGATTACGCGGCGCCAGGCCGAGCTGGGGCAGAGCGTGAAAGCGGGCCAGTTGCTCGCGCAGATCGATCCGCAGGATCTGCAGCTTGCTGCCAACGCGGCGCGTGCGCAGGTGGCGGCGGCGCAGACCAACCACGATCTGGCGGAGGCCGACTTCAAACGCTACGCAGAACTGAAGGCGCAGAACTACATCAGCGGCGCCGAACTGGAGCGGCGCGAATCGACGTTGAAGGCGGCCAAGGCGCAGCTCGATCAGGCCAAGGCCCAACTCTCGGCCCAGGGCAATCAGGCCGGTTACGCGGAGTTGCGAGCCGATGCGCCGGGGATCATCACGGGCATCGAAGCCGAACCGGGGCAGGTGGTGGCGGCGGGCACGCCGGTAGTGCGCATAGCGCGCGACAGCGGGCGGGACGCGGTGTTTTCGGTGCCGGAAGACCGGATTCGCTCGATCAAGAACGGCGACGAAGTCGGCATTCGCGTCTATTCGAGCGGCGCCGAGTTGCGCGGCAAGGTGCGCGAAGTGGCGGCCAGCGCCGATCCGGTGACGCGAACCTTCAGCATCAAGGTCGCGCTGCCCGAGGACAAGGCGCCGCCGCTGGGCAGCACGGTCTACGTGACGCCGGATCGGGCCGAGCAACTCGTCGACTCTCCGGTGATCAAGCTGCCGACCACCGCGCTGCGGCGCGAGGGCGCGGGCTCGGCGGTGTGGGTACTGGACCCAAAGACGATGACTGTGCGGTCACAACCCGTGCAGGTTGCGACCGCCGATGGCAATGAGGCGGTGATCTCTTCGGGTCTGTCACCCGGCGCGCAGGTGGTGGTCGCGGGCGTGCACGTGCTGTCGCCCGGCCAGAAAGTCAAGATTTATGAACCGAGGTATGCCTCACCGCCCGCCAGTGAGTCGTTTGAAGCTACTAAAAACGTAGCGAATGCGCCTTTGCAGCAACTCCAGCAATTACGTATTGGCTACCAAAAGTCCGCCGTCAACCTGGTCATCGCCAAGCAACTGGGCTGGCTGGAGAAGCGCCTGCCCGCCACCAAGATCAGCTGGCTGGCGTTTCCTGCCGGGCCGCAACTGCTGGAGGCCTTGTCGGTCGGCAGCCTGGAATTTGGCCTCACTGGCGATGCACCC
>JBDTRV010000502.1:0-2804 GCA_039931475.1 Burkholderiales bacterium
CACACCGACGCGCGCGTGCGAACGGCACACGGCTCCCTCCACCATGTCGCGCACCACCGCTTCGCTCACGGCGCCATGGGTCGCAATCGTATTGGCGTTCACGCCCAGCAGCTCGGTCTTGGCCTCGTTGGAGTAGGTGACGAAGCCGCGCTCGAACCAGTTGCTGGAGCCGGCCAGTTCGGTGCAGGCGGCGGCGATCAGCCCGCCGGTGCAGCTCTCCGCAGTGGCCAGCATCCAGTGCTTTTTTTGAAGCAATTCTGCCAATTGCGCTAGTGCGGCGGTCATTTTATGCTATCTAAAACGCAGCAAACAGTCAGATCGCTCGAACAACCGCGATCACGAGCAGCGTCGCCAGCGCCGCGCTCAAGTCATCCAGCAGGATGCCGAACGCGCCGCGCGGGCCGAACCCCTTGAAGTGAGAGTCGGCCCAACCGATCGGGCCGGGTTTGACCGCATCGAAAAAGCGGAACAGCGCGAACGCCCAGAGCTGCGCCCAGAATCCGGCCGGCATCACGAGCCAAAGCACGAGCCAGAACGAAGTCACTTCGTCCCAAACGATGCAGCCCGGATCGGCGATCTTCAGGTGGCGCGCGGTGACCATGCAGGCCCACCAGCCGACCAGCAACGAGCCGGCGATCACCCATCCGATGGCCGCCGGCGCCAGATACGCCTGCAGCACCACATAGGCGAGCCAGGCCCAGAGCGTGCCGGCCGTACCCGGCGCGACTGGCGCCAGGCCCGAACCAAAACCCAGTGCGATGAAATGCGCCGGGTGCGCGAGCAGAAAGCGCGCATTGGCTCGCGGACTCTCGCGCTGTTCGCCGCTGGTGGCTGCACCTGTGTTCATGCGGTCGATCTTGCCAGAGAGGCGGCAGGATGCCCGTGGTCAGTTGTCGCCCGACTTGAAGTGGTCGAACGAGTTCAGCCGCAACTCGACCGGCGCGCCAGCCGCGTCGACAAATCGCAGGCCCGCCACAGACTCGATCCTGCCGATGCGCGTGACCCGTGTGCCGCTGGCCTCGGACGCTTTATGCACGGCGTCACGGCGCTCGGCCGGCGCGGTGAAAGCGAGCTCGTAGTCGTCGCCGCCCGAGAACACGCATTCAATGCGATTATTGGCATAAAAATGGCCTTCATCGCTCGTCCAAAGGTCGTTTGTAGCTAGCAAATTGGGAGCAACCGACAGGTCGAGCGTTGCGCCGACTTTCGACCGCGCCAGGATGTGGCCGAGGTCGCCGGCCAGCCCGTCGCTCACGTCGACCGCACTGGTCGCCACGCCGCGCAGCGCCTGCCCGAGCGCGACCCGAGGCGTCGGCCGCTCCATGCGTTCGCGCGCCAGCGCAAACACTTCGGCCGGAGCGTTTATCGTCCCCCGGAAAATCTCGAGCGCGAGCCTCGCGTCGCCCAGATGACCGCTGACCCACACGTCGTCGCCGGCTCGCGCCCCGGAGCGCAGCAGTGCCTGTCCGGCCGGCACCTCGCCGAAGACCGTAATGCAGATCGTGAGCGGCCCGCGCGTGGTATCGCCGCCGATCAGCTCGCAGCCATGCGCGTCGGCCAGTGCGAACATGCCGCGCGAAAAACCGGCGAGCCAGCTTTCCTCGACCCGGGGAAGCGCCAGCGCCAGCGTGAATGCGATGGGCCGCGCACCGCAAGCCGCAAGGTCGGACAGGTTGACCGCGAGCGACTTGTGGCCGAGCCTCTCGGGCTCGACGGTGGACAAAAAATGCCTGCCGTCGACCAGCAGATCGCTCGAAATCGCAAGCTGCATCCCGGGCGCCGGCTGCAGCAGCGCGCAGTCGTCGCCCGGGCCCAAGGCAACCGCGCCGCCCGCGCGCGGCGGGCGAACGAAGAAGTGCTCGATCAGATCGAATTCGCCCATGGGATTTTTTGACTGCTGTGTGTTCTTGATAAGCCAATCGAGCATACAGCGCGCCCATCTGGAACCGTGCTGTGCCGCCCGCGTTCCATAGATGTATGATGCGTGATGTTTGATGCCATCCGAATGGGGAATTTCATATGAGAACGACCCTCGCGCTCGATGACGACGTTTTGTCTGCCGTGCGCAGCCTGGCCGAGCGGCAGCAGAAAACGATCGGCGAAGTGGTGTCCGCCCTGACCCGGCAAGCGTTGCGGCGCGAATCGCATGGCGCGGTGCGCAACGGCATTCCGCTGTTGCCGATGCAACCGTGCGCCGATCCCGTCACGCCGGAAATCGTCAACGCACTGCGCGACGAACTGCCGTGAGCGGCGACGCGCGGGCGGTGTGCCTGCTCGATGTCAACGTGCTGATCGCGCTGATCGACCCGCGGCACGTTCAGCACGATGCCGCGCACGACTGGTTCGAGCGGCGTGGCAGCCAGCCCTGGGCCACCTGCCCGCTCACGGAAAACGGCGTGCTGCGCATCGTCGGCCATCCGCGCTATCCGAACTCGCCCGGCACGCCGGCGGCGGTCACGAAGTCCCTAGCCGGGCTTTGCGCGCTGCCTGGGCACGTGTTCTGGAGCGACGACTTGATCTTGCTGCGCTGCGGCAGAGTCGACGCCTCGCGCCTTTTGACTTCGGCCCAGATCACGGACAGCTATCTGCTTGCACTGGCTTGCGAGCGTGGGGGAACGCTCGCAACCTTCGACCGCCGGCTCGTGACCAGCGCGGTCGACGGCGGGGCAGACGCCTTGGAACTGATCTGACCGCGCCCTAAAACCCCAGCACCTTCTCGATCGTGATCGGCAATTCGCGCACCCGCCGCCCGGTCGCATGAAAGATCGCATTCGCAATCGCCGCGTTGGTGCCAACGATGCCCA
>JBDTRV010000503.1:0-2797 GCA_039931475.1 Burkholderiales bacterium
GGAACAGGTAGGCCTCTTCGTTGCTGCCCTTGGCCGAGCCGAAGCCCGCGAGCGATTTCTTGCCGTGCTGGTCACGAATTCGCGCGAGAGTGCCACCCGCGAATTCGAGCGCCTCGTCCCAGGTCGCTTCGCGGAAGACGTCCATCACCCGGTCCGGGTCCATCACGAAGTCGCCGCGCTTGGGCGCGTCCTCGCGGCGGATCAGCGGCACCGTGAGGCGATGCGGATGATGCGCGTAGTCAAAACCGTAGCGGCCCTTCACACACAGACGTTCGTGATTGGCCGGGCCATCGCGGCCGTTGACGAACAGGATCTTGTTGTCCTTGACGTTGTAGGTGAGTTGGCAACCGACACCGCAGTATGGGCAGACTGAATCGACCTGCTTGTCGGGAACCGGAAGCGCGACCCCGCGCGCCGGCATCAATGCGCCGGTGGGGCAGGCCTGCACGCATTCGCCGCAGGCCACACAGGTGGAGGCGCCCATTGCGTCGTCCATGTCGAACACGATCTTTGCGTGCTCGCCGCGGAACGCGAGGCCGATCACGTCGTTCACCTGTTCGTCACGACAGGCGCGCAGGCAGCGCGTGCACTGGATGCAGGCGTCGAGGTTGACCGCCATGGCGGGGTGAGTCAGGTCAGCCGGAACGCTGGCGCGCGCTTCAAAGCGCGGCTTGCCGACGTTCAGCTTCGCGGCCCATTCGTCCACCTCGTTGTAGCGCGTGTAACTGGCCTCGGGCATGTCCGCCTGCAGCAACTCCAACACCAGTTGCTGCGATTTCACGGCGCGCTCGCTGTTCGTCGTGACCTTCAAGCCCTCTGTCGGATAGCGGCAGCAGGACGGAGCCAGCACCCTCTCGCCCGCGATCTCGACCATGCAGGCGCGGCAGTTTCCCGCAATGTCGAGGCCGTCCTTGTAGCAAAGATGTGGAATATCGATCCCCTCGGCCTTCGCGATGTTCAGGATTGTCTCGTCGGCGCGGCCGCTGACGGCGCGGCCGTTCAACTCGAAGCTCACGGTGGGGGCGCCCGCCAGACCGAGTTCGGCGCGGGTCAAAGCGTTCATGCTTCGAGCTCCTGAGGAAAGTACTTGACCACGCAGTCGATCGGATTCGGCGCGGCCTGGCCGAGGCCGCAGATCGACGAATCGCGCATCACGAGGGACAGGTCGGCCAGCAACGCCAGATCCCACTTCGGCTTTTCGATCAGGGCGAGCGCCTTGGCCGTGCCGTTGCGGCAGGGAGTGCACTGGCCGCAGGATTCGTCCTTGAAGAACCGCATCGTGTTGCGCGCCGCCGCGACCGCGGTGTCGCGATCCGAAAGCACGACGACGGCAGCCGAGCCGATGAAGCAGCCGTAGGGCTGCAAGGTATCGAAGTCGAGCGGAATGTCGTTCATCGACGCCGGCAGGATGCCGCCCGACGCGCCACCGGGCAGGTAGCCGTAGAACGTGTGGCCGGGCAACATGCCGCCGCAGTGTTCGTCGATCAGCGCCTGAACCGTGATTCCAGCCGGCGCGAGCTTGACCCCCGGGTGCCGCACCCGCCCAGAAACGGAGAACGACCGCAGGCCCTTGCGCCCGTTGACGCCCTGGGCCGCAAACCATTCGCCGCCTTTTTCGATCAGCTCGCGCACCCAGTGCAGCGTCTCGAAGTTGTGCTCTAACGTGGGCCGCCCGAACAGCCCGACCTGCGCCACATACGGCGGGCGCAGCCGAGGCATGCCGCGCTTGCCTTCGATCGATTCAATCATGGCCGACTCCTCGCCGCAGATGTAGGCGCCGGCGCCACGGCGCAGGATGATTCGCGGCATGCGATCGATCGGTGGATTGGCGCGCAGCTTCGCGATCTCGGCCTCCAGCAGGGCGCGGCAGCCGTGGTATTCGTCGCGCAGGTAGACGTAGCATTGATCGATGCCGACGCCCCAGGCCGCGATCAGCATACCCTCCAGAAATCGGTGCGGATCCCGCTCGAGCAGCACCCGGTCCTTGAAGGTTCCGGGTTCGCCTTCGTCGATGTTGACGGCCATCAAACGCGGCCCCGGTTCGCCACGCACGATGCGCCACTTGCGGCCGGCCGGGAAGCCGGCGCCGCCCAAACCGCGCAAGCCGGACTCCTCCAGCGTCTTGATCACGGATTCGACGTCGCGCTTGCCGTCAACGCACTCTTCGAGCAACTTGTAGCCGCCCGACGCCCTGTATGCAGCCAGGTCGATGAAGCCTGTGGGCTCATGCACTGTCGCTTTCGCGCTGGTGGTTTCGACCACTTTTTCGCAAGTCGCGATCGGAACCGGGTTCTGCCCGACCACCACTGCCGGCGCCTGCTCGCAGCGCCCGACGCATGGCGCAGCGATCACGCGCACTTCTGCGCTCAGCAGCGCGGGCAGTCGGTCAAGCAAGTTGCGGGCGCCTGCCATCTCGCATGAAAGACCGCTGCAGACCCGCACGGTGAGCGCGGCCGGCGCGGCGTCGCCTTCCTTCACGACGTCGAAGTGGTGATAGAAGGTTGCGACCTCGTAGACCTCGGTCTGTGCCAGCCGCATCTCTTCTGCAAGCGCTGCCAGATTGGCGGCGGAGAGATGACCGAAGCGGTCCTGGATCTTGTGCAGGTGCTCGATCAGCAGGTCGGGCCGGCGCGACTCGCTGCCGAGCAGTTCCTGCACCCGGCCCAGCGCCGCCGGATCGACGCGCCGGCCTTTCGGTGCCTGGCGTTTGCGCTCCTCCGTGCTGCCGTGGACCGCAATCGGGATGACGGAAAGGTTCATCGAGGGTTTGGTTCCGCTCGTTGGTGACGCATCGAAC
>JBDTRV010000504.1:0-2791 GCA_039931475.1 Burkholderiales bacterium
GCTTGTTCGGATCGCCAATCGCGACCACCGGCAGGTTCTTCGCGTCGATCTTGAGTACCGCCACGTCGGTGCGCGGATCGGCGCCCAGCACCTTCGCGGTGTACTCGCGCCGGTCGGTCAGCTTGACCGTCACTTCCTTCGCATCGCGCACCACATGGGCGTTCGTCAGGATGATGCCGCTTGGGTCGACGATGAAGCCCGAGCCTTGGCCGCGGGTCGGCATCTCATGCGGCGCCATGCCGCGTCCGCCGCTGCCGCCGCGCGGATCTTGGCCGCCAAAGCGCTTGAAGAATTCGAAGAACGGGTCGTTGCCGAACGGGTCGCCGCGGCCACCGAGCGAAGGGCCGTTCGAGACCTTGGTTGTGCCGGTGACCTGCACATTGACCACGGCCGGGCCGTATTGTTCGGTGATCTTGGCGAAGTCGGGCGGCGCCACCGGCGCGGCGTTGACCGGCCCTGGAGCGGCCGGCGTCGTCGGCGTGGTACTAGGTCCGACGATCGCCTGCGCGTCGGTTGCGTTTGCCGCGTTGGCGTACTGCATTTGAACCAGCGACGCGCCAGCGCCGCCGATGACGCCAGCGCCGACCAGTGCAGCGATGAGGCGGGAAGTCTTGAGTGAAGTCTTGTCCATGGCGTGAATCTCCAAAAGTTGCGTTGGCTCGTCGGGGAAGCGATGACGCAAGTTTGGGGGTGCGGGCTTAGCCCGGTCTTAAGCAGTTCATCCGCCTGAGCGCACGATCTCCACGCCTTTGAGCACGCCTTCGAGCGGCTGCGCGCCCCACAGCGCCTGCGCCTCGGACTTTGGCTGATCCTCGCGGCGCAGCACCATGACTGGCACGCCCTTGACCCCATAAATCGCCGCTTCTTTCCGGTCGGCTTCGACCTGCGAAGCAAATTCGCCGGCATCGAGTGCGCTACGCAGCGCGGCTCCATCGAGTCCGGCCTGACTGCCAATCCGCACCAGCTCGTCGAGTTGGGAAATGTCGCGTCCCTGCTCGTAGAACGCGCTGAACAACGCTTTGTGCATCGCCTCGAACTGCCCGGCTTGCCGCGCGAAGGCGGCCGCTTCCATCGCGCGCCGACTACGCGGCAGCACCGAGGGCAACAGCGGCGCGAGGCCGCGCTCGGACGCGATCGTCTCAACCTGTTCGCGCCAAGTCTTCATGAACCCGGCTGAGGTCGGATCGATCAGCGGCATTGGCTCGGGGCACAGTTCCAAGCCTCGCCAGTTCAGCTCGATGCCTCCGGCGAGCTGCTCGCGCGCTGCCACCAGCACTGGCCAGGTGAGGTAGCTGAAGGGGCAGACGTAGTCGCCGAAGGCGTCGATCACGACGCGGATGGATGAGGTCATAAAAGGGTTCCCGAAATGGAGTGACTGGTGCGCATCGCCGCGGCGACTGGGCTGCGTCGAAAGCCGATTCTAAGCGTCGAAATGGCCACTTGCGCTAGTGGGATGGAGATAACGCGCTACATATTAGATAGCGAACGGGCCGCTTGTGGGCAGTGACGCTGCCGGGCATTGCGTGCCGCTGGAACCGTGAGAAAATGATTTGCCCCGGACCGCTAGCCGCCATGACAAACTACAACGCCCCCTTCGAGATCCACGTGCACGGCGATGTTTCGTTGCGCCCCGACGTGACCTTTCCCCAACTGCAGGACGCGCTCAAACCCCTGTGGAAATACGCGGGCGCCAAGTCGCTTGCCGACGGCGCCGCGAGCGCCTATGAAGATGAACCCGGCATCGAGTTCGACAGCAAGAAGCACGAACTGCACATGTGCTGGACGGTGCGCGGCGACGAGGACTTCCGCCACGCGCTCGATGAAATGTGCATGAGCCTGAACGAGATTGCAGGGCAGGGCGCGGCGATCGAAGTCTCCTTCTACGACGTCGAGTTCGACGACGAGGAAGAGGAGGCCGATGACGACGAGGAAGCGCGCGACGATTTCCTGATGCTGTTCGTCGGCCCCAATCCGGGCGCGATCCTGCAAGTGCAGCGCGATCTGATGGTCGAGGACGTGATCGCGATGATGGAGCGCCACTTCGACGGCAGCGAACTCGGCGGCGTGGTGGCCGAGGTGGACAAGCTGTTCTCAGAGCGCTACGAGCAGCTCACCAATTCGCTCGAAATTGGCAAACCGCCGCGCAACCCTGGTGGCGGCCACGGCGGCTTCGGCCATGGCGGCGGGCGCAAGCCGCGGCACCTGCACTGAGGCAAGGCGAAAACGCCCCCTCGCTTGAGGGGCCGTCCTTTGGCAATGATTTCAGGGTGATCAGGTTTTGGCCTGTTTCCGCGGGATGCGCTGAGCCCAGGCGTCAAGAAGCGTGAGGTGTTGGGCTTTCGTGCTGAACTTCGCGGCCGCCGGCGGCCTATCGTTGAACCTGCGCTTCGACCAACCCCTGCAACACCATCCTGAGCGCCGCGTTGTACTGCTTTGAGGGTTCGCCGGCGGCCACTGCGAGAGCCGCGCGGTCGAAGGCCGCGGAAACGACTTGCGCCAGCGCGTCGAGCGGAAGCTTCTTCGATGCGGCCGGCCCCAGTGCTGCGGCCAACCCGTCGCGCAGGCTCCGGCCACCGGTCTGTTCGTCGATCCGATTCATCTCCGCGTGACCGAGCACCGACGGGCCGTCGATCAGCAGCAGGCGCGCGCGACCGGGCACCGCCATCGCCTGGAACCAGGCGTCAGCGCCGGCCATCAGCGCGTCGAGTGGCGAGAGCGGCCGCGTGGGTTCGCGTTCGATTTCCGCTGCCACTGCTTGTGCCTCGTTCAGCACCACGGCGCGAAACAGATC
>JBDTRV010000505.1:0-2790 GCA_039931475.1 Burkholderiales bacterium
GGCTCGATCCGGCTGCACTGGCGGCTGATCCAGATGGAGCCGGCGCTGCTCGATTACGTGGTGGTGCACGAACTCGCGCACCTGAAGCACATGGATCACAGCCCCCGCTTCTGGGCATTGGTCGCGGGCGTGCTGCCGGACTATCTTGGCTTGCGCAAACAGCTCAAGCGGGTCGCGCTGCCGCGCTGGGATTGAGCGGCGCCGGCGTTGCTCGGGTCAGCCGATGCGGCGCCGAGTTTTTAGAAAAAAAAGGCCATTTCCGCTTGTGGGAGGGTCATTTTTTGCTATTAAAATGTGAGCAGTTGCGTTTCAGGCCGCTCCGAAGCGCCAGACTCCGTCAGCATCGCGCTCGCGCTTGACCTTTCCAGAGAGCCACAGCAGATGCATATGCGCGATCGACTCGCCCATCGCAAACGTCGTCTGGTGCAGGTCGAGCGGGCGCTTGAACAGCAGCGGCAACACGTCATGCGCGGATTTCGGGGATTCGGCGCACGCGACCAGCAACTCATCGAGGCGCTCGCGATGATGCGCGTGCAATTGCTCGATGCGCGTGTGCAGGCCACCGGGTGATCCTTGTTCGCAACGACCGAACGGCTTGCCATGCGAAGGCAGCGTGAGCGTATCGGCCGGCAACGGCTTGAATTTGTCGATCGAATTCAGAAACAGTTGCAGCGAGTCGGCCTCGGGCTCGGCTTCGTAGACGCTCACGTTGGTCGAAATGCGAGGCAGCACCATGTCGCCCGCGATCAGCACGCGCAGCTCATCGCAATAAAGCGCGATGTGCTCGGGCGCATGGCCATGGCCGCTGATGCACTTCCAGCCGCGGCCGCCGATGCGCACCGTGTCGGCATCGGAAATGCGGTGAAAACCGGGCGGCACGTTCGGCACCATGTTCGAGTAGTAGTTCTTGCGCTCGCGCACCTTCTGCAGCGCGCCTTCGTCGGTGAGACCGTGCGATGCGAAGAACCTCGCCGCGCCTTCGCCGCCGAAACCGGTCGCCGATTGGGAGCCGATCTTCGCGACGTAGTAATCGGTGGCGCTGATCCACAGCGGGCAGGCACGTTCCGGCGTGCTCCAGCGCTCGCACAGCCAGCCCGCCAAGCCGATGTGGTCCGGATGCATGTGCGTGACGAGCACCCGCAGGATCGGCAGCCCATCGAGCTGCGTCGCGAAGATGCGCTCCCATTGCGCCTTCGACGCGTCGTGCGAGATGCAGCAATCGACCGCGGTCCAGCCCTTGACGCCATCCATCTCGTCGGCGAGCAACCAGAGGTTGATGTGATCGAGCGCGAACGGCAGTGCCATGCGGATCCAGCGCACGCCGGGGGCCACCTCCATCGATTCGCCGGGGGCGGGGAGGGCATCGCCAAAGGGGTAGTGGATTTGTTGTTCGGATAAGTTCATGAAGGCAAATCTAATGGGCGGTGGGAGCCGAAGGCGGAGTCGATGGGCGAACGTGGCCGGCGGGCGTCGGCGGTGGGCCTTGGGTGGGTTGCCGGGCAGGCTCCACCCACATGGTCGGGTTGCATTCATTTTATGAAGCGCGGCCATGGCCCGCTGTCACCCTCGGCGCAGCGGCTGGGTCTGCTGACAGAATGTCAAGATCGACCTTCCGCCTCGAAAGCCATCCCCAACACGGAACGCCCCGCCATGCCTGAGTCCCAACCCCCGAGCGACACCCAACCCGAAACCCCCGCGCAGCTTCGGGTCCGCGTTCAGGCCAGCTTCGAGCGCCAGGGGATGATGGCGCACCTGGGTGCTCGGCTGATCCGCGTCGAGCCGGGCCTTGCGGAACTGGCCCTGCCCTACTCGGAGAAGGTCACGCAACAGCAAGGCGGATTTCATGGCGGCGCCATGGGCGCGCTTGCCGACATCGCGGGCGGTTATGCGGCGCTTTCGGTTGCGCCGGTCGACATGGAAGTCGCGACGGTCGAGTACAAGATCAACTTCGTCGCCGCTTTTTCAGGCG
Source organism: Burkholderiales bacterium (assembly GCA_039931475.1). Classification (GTDB taxonomy): domain Bacteria; phylum Pseudomonadota; class Gammaproteobacteria; order Burkholderiales; family Burkholderiaceae_C; genus JBBPYC01. The sequence goes on from JBDTRV010000505.1 coordinate 1,970, forward strand.
GCGAGTTGCGCGCGATTGGCAAGGTCGTGAAGGCCGGCAAACGCATCATCGTGACCACGGCCGAGGTGTTGCACCATTCGCCGAATGGCAGGTCAGCGGTCTGCGCGGTGATGCAGCAGACGCTGGTTCCGGTTGCCAAAACCTATTGACGAGGAGAAAACGAAATGAACCTTCCAGGCCTGAACTTCCAGCTCGGCGACGACATCGACGCGCTGCGCGACGCAGTGCACAGCTTCGCACAAGCCGAGATCGCGCCGCGCGCGGCCGAGATCGACAAAAGCGACCAGTTTCCAATGGACCTGTGGCGCAAGATGGGCGAGGTCGGCGTACTCGGCATCACCGTGCCGGAGGAGTTCGGCGGCGCGAACATGGGCTACCTGGCGCACATGATTGCGATGGAGGAAATCTCGCGCGCCTCGGCCAGCGTGGGCCTTTCCTACGGCGCGCACAGCAACCTGTGCGTGAACCAGTTGCGCCGCAACGGCACCGACGAGCAGCGCAAGAAATACTTGCCCAAACTGGTCAGCGGCGAACACGTTGGCGCTTTAGCGATGAGCGAGCCGGGCGCCGGAAGCGACGTGATTTCGATGAAGCTGAAGGCCGAGGACAAGGGCGGCGTCTATGTGCTCAATGGCACCAAGATGTGGATCACCAACGGCCCCGATGCCGACACCATGGTGGTTTATGCCAAGACCGAACCGGAGCTGGGTGCGCGCGGCGTCACCGCGTTCATCGTCGAAAAAGGCATGAAGGGTTTTTCCACCGCGCAGAAGCTCGACAAGCTCGGCATGCGCGGCAGCCACACCGGCGAGATGGTGTTC
>JBDTRV010000506.1:0-2787 GCA_039931475.1 Burkholderiales bacterium
CTTCGGGCGGCAGGTCTTGCGCCTCGTCGATCGCATGGTCGTCGAGCATGCGGCACAGGCCTGACACCTCATGCTCGAGGAACGACTGCTCACGTTCGGTCAATCGCACCGGGGGCATGGCCGCGAGTGCGTCGAAGTCGGGGCGCCCGGAGAACAGGCGGCCCTCGAAGCCGACCGTGCCCGCTTCGAGCGCGGCGCGTTCAGTGTCGCCAATGGGAGGCAGCGCGTTCGAAAACGGCTGCATGGCTTTCTTGCCGATCCAGGATGCGAAGCTCATGACCTGCCTTATACCCTCGCCTTCGCGCGCCGTCAGCGCAAATTCACTCTCAATGCTTGCCGGCTGATCGCTCTTCAGACCGCGGCCAGCGGCATCGCTCGTTCGATCAAGCTTGCGTGCATCGCGGCGCCCAGCGGCAATATCTCGTCGTTGAAATCGTACCGACTGGTGTGCAGGAAATTGCGGCTTTCCACGCCCTGGCCGATGCGCAAGTAGGCGCCGGGTTTGACCTGCAGCATGAACGAAAAATCCTCCGCGCCCATGCTGGGCGGCAGATCGCGCACCACTTGGTCGGAGCCGACCAGCGCCTGCGCGACCTTGGCGGCGAACGCGGCTTCATCCTTGGAGTTGACGGTGGCCGGATAGATCCGTTCGTAGTTCAACGTCGCGCTGGCGCCGAAGGCTTGAGCAATCGCGTTGCACAGTTCGCGCAGCCGCCGCTCGACCAGATCCTGAACGTGCGGGTCGAAGGTGCGCACCGTTCCGACCAGGGTCGCATGGTCTGGCACCACGCTCATCGCGCCCGGGTCGCCAGCGCGCATCGCGCACACGCTCACGACGGCGCCGTCGATCGGACTCACGTTGCGCGAGACGATGCTTTGCGCGGCCGTGATGATGTGCGCGGCCACGAGCACCGGGTCCACCGTCAGATACGGATGCGCGCCGTGGCCGCCCTTGCCGGTGATCTCGATCGTGATGCGGTCGGCCGCGGCCATCATCGGCCCCGAGTTCAGGCCGATCTTGCCCGCGGGCAGCGCCGGCCAGTTGTGCATCGCGAACACCGAGTCTGCCGGAAAGCGGTCGAACAGGCCGTCTTCAATCATCGCGCGCGCGCCAGCGTAGCCTTCCTCGCCGGGCTGGAAAATCAGGATCGCGGTGCCGTCGAACCGCCGGGTCTCGGCCAGATAGCGCGCCGCGCCGACCAGCATGGTGGTGTGGCCGTCGTGGCCGCAGCCGTGCATCAGGCCCGGCTTCTCGGACTTCCAGGCAAACTCGTTGTGCTCGGCCATCGGCAGCGCATCCATGTCGGCGCGCAGGGCAACCATTCGGCCGCTCGCCGTTTGCCGCCCGCGGATCACGCCGACCACGCCGGTCTTGCCGATGGCGGTGTGTACTTCGTCGACGCCGCACAGCCGAAGCGCCTGCTCGACCCGCGCCGCGGTATACGTTTCCTCGAAGCCGAGTTCGGGATGAGCGTGCAGATCGCGCCGCAAGCTCGTCAACTCCGGATGCCATTGGGCGAGGCGCGAGAACACCCGACCACTCGCCTTGAAGCGGGCTGCCATCGGCAGTCTCCTTTGATCAGTGCGGCCCGCAATGCTCATGGCGAAGAAGAGGACCTGCAGGCAATGGAATCAAGCATGGCTTTTCAGCTCATGCTAGCACCGGCCCAAGTCCATGGTACGAAGAAGGATCAACAGCCGCCGGACGCGCTCGGGATCGGCCTAGAATAAGAAGCGTCTGCAGTGCCATTGGGCCCTATATTTCCTTGAACCAATGCTCATTGAGCACGGGCTTGGTACATCGCCCAGTTGGTGTGATCGTCTCGCGTTAGACGAACCCGAAGCTCGGCTGCCCTCGCCCACCTGAACCCAGCGTTCAGGGTGAGGGTCCGGTGGCATTTGCAGACACCTTCTTCAAAACTCACGGCGCGGCGGGCGCCGCCGGTCGATGCGTCGATGGCGGCACGGCGGGCCTTGTTTTTGGCCACGACCACAACCAGCAAAGCGCCATGGATTTCGACCTGATCCTCATCATCGAACTCGTGCTGCTCGGGTTGGCAACCGGCTTTCTCGCCGGGCTGCTCGGCATCGGCGGCGGCATGTTGATGGTGCCGTTCATCACGATCATCCTGTCCAAACAGGGGGTCGCGGCCGGGTTGTCGGTGAAGATGGCGATCGCCACCTCGATGGCGACGATCGTCTTCACCTCGGTCGCCAGCGTTCGCGCGCACCACCGGCGCGGCGCGGTGCGCTGGGATCTGGTCAAGGGGCTGGCGCCGGGCATCGTGCTGGGCAGCTTGATCGCCAGCCTGGGCGTCTTCTCGATTCTCAAGGGTTCGTGGCTCGCCCTGTTTTTCGCGGCGTTCGTGAGCTTTTCGGCCACGCAGATGTTCCTCGACAAGAAGCCCGAACCCACGCGCCAGGTGCCAGGTACGGCCGGCTTGGTCGGCGCGGGTGGATTCATCGGATTCCTCTCGGGCTTGGTCGGCGCTGGCGGCGGCTTCGTGAGCGTGCCGTTCATGACCTGGTGCAACGTGGCGATCCACAACGCGGTGGCAACCAGCGCCGCGCTGGGTTTTCCGATTGCGCTGACCAACGTGGCGGGCTACATCATCAGCGGCCAGGGGCTTGAAAACCTGCCGCCCTGGTCGCTCGGCTACATCTGGCTGCCCGCCCTGCTGGTGATCGCCTGCTGCAGCGTGCTGACCGCGCCGCAGGGCGCGAAAGCCGCGCACACCTTGCCGGTGAAGCAACTCAAGCGCGTGTTCGCAAGCATCCTGTATGTGC
>JBDTRV010000507.1:0-2769 GCA_039931475.1 Burkholderiales bacterium
GCCAGCAAAGCGGCATCGACGGCGCGGGCGCGCTGCTGGTGCTGCTGGTGCTGCTCGCGCTGGTGCTTTGGTCGCTGCATCAGCATGGTCGCGCTCGTCTCGTGCTCGGCGTCGGGTCGCTGGCGCTGCTGGGGTTGGTGGGCGCGTGGCTCGGGCCGAATGTGGTGCGGCAGATCGAAAGCGTCGCGCCCGTGGCGGCCGACGCGCGCTGGCAGCCGTGGCAGCCGGGGCGGGTCGATCAGATCGTCGCCGGCGGCAGGCCGGTGTTCGTCGACTTCACCGCCGCCTGGTGCGTGACCTGCCAGTACAACAAGAAGACCACGCTCGAAAACGCCGACGTGCTGGCCGCGTTCGACGCGAAGAAGGTCGCGCTGCTGCGCGCCGACTGGACCCGGCGCGACCCCGCGATTACCGAGGCGCTGCGCGGGTTGGGGCGCAACGGGGTGCCGGTCTACGTGTTCTATTCGGCCGGTCGGGCGCCGTTGGTGCTGTCCGAAGTGCTGGATGCGGATGAGCTGAAACGGGTGGTGGCCGCGTTGTGATGGGCGAAGGCCGGCACTGCGACGGCGCTGCAGCAGGGGCAGGCGATTTCAGCAACGAAAAATGCCATCATCGCGCGTCGGTTGGCGTTTTTTAGCTAGAAAAACAATAGCGGTCACATTGCGCCGACGCTGCGGGCATCTTCGAGTGGCTGCCATCCTTGAGCGGAGGACGCCAGTGCAAGGCGCGGCCCTGGCTGCGGGCGGCGCGGCAGTTTGAGAGGCGCTGCAACCGCTGCAACCGCCAAAGCCGCCAGGCTGCTCGGCAGGCGGGTAGCGTGATCGATCTTGTCGGCCTCCACGCGCCGCAAACGCCGAGCCGCCCATTCGCGCGGCAGGCCCACCGGCCAGCTCATTGGCCTTTGGTATGCCGATCCCGCAACTCGCGCTTTAACACCTTACCGATCGCGCTACGCGGCAGCTCGTCGATGAAGTGCAGGTCGGCCAGCCGCTGGGTCTTGCCCAGGCGCTCGTTGGCCCAGTCGCGCAGCGCCTGTTCACCATTGCCCAACTGGTCCGCCACGCCGCTCTTGCGCACCACGAACGCGACCGGCGTTTCGCCCCATTGCTCCGACGGCACGCCGATTACCGAGCACTCGGCCACTGCCGGATGCTGCACGAGCACCGCTTCCAGGTCGCTCGGGTAGATGTTGAAGCCGCCCGAGATCACCATGTCTTTCTTGCGGTCGAACAGGGTCAGAAAGCCGTCTTCATCGAAGCGGCCCACGTCGCCGGTGCGGATGAAGCGCTTGCCCTTGTGATCGAACCACTCGGCATCGCGCGTCTTCTCGGGGTGCTTGTGGTAGCCGGTCATCATGCCGGGCGAGTGGCCGACGACTTCACCGGCTTCGCCCTTGGCGACTTCGTTGCCGTCGTCGTCGATCAGGCGGATGTCGCTGGTCGTGGCCGGCTGTCCCACGGTGTGCAGCTTGGTCGGATGAAGGTGCGCTTCGAGGATGCAGGTGCCGCCGCCTTCGGTCATGCCGTAGAACTCCACCAAGCCACCGGGCCAGCGCTTCAGAACGTCGGCCTTGACGGCGGCCGAGAACGGCGCGCTGGTCGAGAACTTGAACTTGAAGCTTTTCAGGTTGTGCGCATCAAAGTCCGGCCGCGCCATGATGCGCTGGTATTGCACGGGCACCAGCATCGTGTGCGTGGCGCGCTGCGCTTCGGCAAGTTTCAGATATTTGGCCGCGTCGAACTTGTTCATGAGAACGATGCAGCCGCCGAACGCGAGGGTCGGGAAGAATATGACGAGCGTGGTGTTCGAGTACAGCGGCGTCGACAGCAGCGTGACGGTTTCGGGTCCGTATTCATAAGTGGCGCCGCGCACCACGTGGGCCCAGCGCATCGCATGAGACTGCACGATGCCCTTGGGCTCGCCGGTGGTGCCGGACGAATAGATGATGTTGAAAGCAAGCGTCGGCTCGATCTTGACCGGCTTCGGCTCTGCGCCTTCTGGCGCGAGCCAGTCGCTGAAACGACGCCCGGTGCTCGAGTTGTCCAGCGCGATTCGGTCGATCGCGCCGGCAGCGGCAGCGCCGACGGCTTCCAGCGTGGATGCGTCGATGAACAGCAGCTTCGCATCCGCGTCGGCCTGCATGCGGACCAGGCTGTCGGCGGTGGCGCTCGGCGCGAGCGGTGCCACCGCGACTCCCGCGCGCAACGCGCCAAGGAACAGCGCGACGTATTCGATCGAGCTGGATGCGCAGACCGCAACGCAATCGCCGACCTTGAAGCCATCGCGCTGCAATGCGGACGCGACTCTGTCCATGAGAGAGTCGAGCGTGGCGTAGTCGATCGTGCGCTCGCCTTCGATCAAGGCCCTTCGGCCCGGCTCGTCGATGGCGTGGCCGTGGATCAGATCGGTGATGGTGCCGAAGCCTTCGGCGGTCCAGTCTTTCATAGGGCGTCTCCTTGCAGCTTGGATGGTGGCAATCGCTGGGACCAATGTTAGAGCCGCGCCGGTCCATCGCCCGCGCAAGGGGAACCGAGGCGACCGCGGCGGTGTCGATCGTGGATGAAAACCTCGAACTCATGGGCGCCGTGCCTGCCTGGCACCGTTGTGATCGCTGCCGCGCTGGCGCTCGGCAACACCGCCTGCTCGGCGGCCAACGATCAGGGAGCAGGCGAGGGCGAAGGCGCCAGCGCTGCGCGATCGAGCGAACCGGTCGCCGCGCCGGCGCGCCAACAAGCGCTGCCGCTCTCGGTCTTCCAAACCGTGCTCGGC
>JBDTRV010000508.1:0-2769 GCA_039931475.1 Burkholderiales bacterium
CCAGACCGTCCGGGTACTGATGGTTCTTGCCAATGGTCTGCGCGACCAGATCGAGCGGGTCGCGGCTGATCTTCGCGAGCGAGCTGCTGCCGTGCATGACAAAGCCATCGGCGCCCGTCACGGTCATCGCGATGTCGCAGGCGCGCACGTCGTCAATGCCAAACTGCCCATCGAACAGGCGGATGAACGGCCCGATCGCGCAACTCGCGTTGTTGTCCTTGGCCTTGCCCAACAGCAGCGCGCTGCGGCCCTCAAAGTCGCGCAGGTTCACGTCGTTGCCCAACGCGGCGCCTTTTACCTTGCCGGTCGAATCGACCGCGAGCACGACCTCAGGCTCGGGGTTGTTCCACTCGCTGCCCGGATGCAGGCCGATCTCCGCGCCCCAGCCGACAGAGCTCATCGGCTGCGACTTGGTAAACACTTCGGCGTCCGGGCCGATGCCGACTTCCAGGTACTGAGACCAGGCATTCTGCGCAAGCAGCACCTGCTTCAACTTCGCGGCGGCCGCCGATCCCGGCACGATGCCCGCGAGGTCGTCGCCGATCACGCCGGTCACCGCGCGCCGCACCGCTTCGGCGCGCTGCTGGTCGCCGCGCGCCTGCTCTTCGATCACCCGCTCGAGCATCGACTCGACGAAGGTCACACCCGACGCCTTCACCGCCTGCAGATCGCACGGCGCGAGCAGCCAGGGCAGCGCGGAATCACGCGCGTCGTGCACCGAATTTTTCAGAACGGCGTCGAGCGCCGCAAGCTTCGGGCCGGGATCGGCGCGCAGCGCGGCGGCCGGGTCGGCGAGTTCGAGCAGATCGGCCGAGGTCGCGGCGACTTGCGACGCATCGTGCAGCGCGTTGCCATGCACGTGCACCAGCACAGCGCCTTTGCCCTCGATGAAGGCGCGGCCGATCAGCACGGCGCGCTCGGCGCCCTCCGGCAACACGGCGGCAAAATCAAAAACTGAAGTCATGAGCTTCCCCAAAACACATGCTGCGCCAGGCGATGGCAGCAGCACTATTAGAGCCGATCCGGTGCCGAGCTCGAAGGCGCAGGCCCGGCAGGCTGGAAAGCGGCGACGTACTGGCGCAGAGGCGCGGACGCAGCGCGGAGCACCGAGGCGGTGGCGGTGGCGGTGGCGGCGCAATCACTGTGCCTGCGATGGCTGCTTGCATTGGCGTAGTGGCGGCGCAGGCAAGGCACGCGGCGACGATTCGCGCGGTCGCGGGCGCCTTGACGGTTGGCCGGGAGTGGGCGGGAGCGAAGTCCGTGGCAGGTGGCGCAGCGGTCGGAGGGAATGGTCTGGAAGACCCCGTCACCGCGCGCGCATCATCAGGATCGGGCAACCGGCTGCGTTGAAATTCTTGGCGACGCTGGGCTAGTGGCGGAATAGTTCGTTTTGCATCTCATCCCGACCTGCGGCGCGCACAATCGTTCGGAGCGATGCAGACCATTCTTACGGCTGCTTCAGCGGCTTCTTCGCCTGGCTTGCCACCCATCGGCCCGCGAAGGCCTGCAAGTCCGACAGGCGTTTGAGCAGATCCACGCCGGGCGGCGTGACGATATAGCCGTCGCTGCCGTGAGTCATGAGGCCCGCCTCGCGCAGTTCCTTGATGCGGGTATTAAGCGTATTGGGTGTGATGCCGCCCACGCTGTCTTGCAGCAGGCGAAAAGTTTGCGGATGCCCGTCTCGGAGCGCCCAAAGAACACGGATCGCGTAACGCGCTTCGAGCAGGGCCAGCAACTGGTTGACGGCGGTGTTTTCCTTGGAACTCATGGAAACTTTTCTCCTGGCTGCGGCAGGCGCCTCGCGGCAAGGCGCGCCTGGATGCACGGGGCTGCGCTACACAATCAATAGCGATTCAAATATAGCGCAAATTGTTCATCGCTCCCAGATTTGTAGCTGCTAGTGGCGCACTGGCCGGCCGATAGTGGCAAAAACGCCACCAATTGGGGGTGGCCGCGTAGACTTTGTAACACGCGCGGGAGGCTGTGCCGCGCCATCCGTTCGCGCCGATACGGCCCGAAGTGCGCGCCGGCTCGATCCGCTGGTGTTGCGCTGGGAGGCACCAAGCGTGTTTGCTACCATCAATATAGCTAGCAACATCCAATGGGCGGGCGGTTAAGGCGTTTTTCGTTCGCATTTTTAGATGCTGTGCGCCACGTGAATGCCGAACTCGGCGCGCGTCTTGCCAAGCGGCGCCTCGAGGAAGCGGTCGAACTGGTCCCACGGCCATTTGCCGAATTGGCGCTGGCAGCGCAGGATCGCCCTCGGCACCAGCCGCACCGATTCAAGCGTCGTGCGCAGCATGTTGGCGAGCCGCAATTTGCGATAAATCCCGCGCGATTCATGCAAACGGTAGCCGCGCAATGCCGCGCGGCCCGCAGTGGTGCCGAACACGCTCGCGATTTTGACGATCGCCTCGTCGGGCAGCGATGTGCCGCAACCGAACACGACGTGCACGGCGTCATGACATCTAAAAAACTCGCGCGCCTCGGCCGAGGCCGCGCGGCCATCCAGCAGCGCCGGATCACTTGCGAAATACGCCGCCACGCCTTCCGCCAAGGTCAGGCTGGAGTCTTGCCGCTGCCAGTCGTGCACTTTGAAATCACCCTCGCCGAGTCCATTCCGATTCAACCAGACGGCGCGGCAATTTGAAAGCCCCGCGAACGTCTTTCGAGCCGACCCGCGCCGCAACGACCCGCCACATCGCGCGCTTCCCTCGCGACGGCATCGGCAATGACGCGCTTCGCAGCCGCGGACTCCATGAAAAACGC
>JBDTRV010000509.1:0-2765 GCA_039931475.1 Burkholderiales bacterium
CGTTGGTGAGCTTGCCGAACTGGCGGTGGCTGTCGATCGTCATGCCGACGAACACGACGACCGCGATCGCGGAGGAGACGATCGCAAAAAGGCGGGTCTGGCGCTTGTTCATGGTGTCGCCCCCGTCAGACGGTGATGGCCGAATAATTGATCATCGCCATCACCCCCGCATAACCCATGGCCAGCAGCATCAGGGCCACGATGACCCAGCCAAACCACTTGAATGGGACGATCCATTTTTCCATGCGCGCGTTCCTTCGATGTTGTTGGGGTGCCGGCAATGAACTGCGCCGGGAAGCAAGCATTGCGACGGCGCATCCTGCACCTTGTCGCCAAGAATTTCCTTGACCTGGATCAGGAAACGCGCTTGTCGCCGCATCCGCGCCGGCATGCGCATGCGCATGCGCGCTTTCAATGCGACGTGCCCTCGGACCGCGTGATCTTGTTGAACACGTTGTATTTGCCCACCGGTTTTTTCATCGGGAGGCGCTTGACTTCGCGCAAGGTCTTCGCGTCATAGACGACCAGCGCGCCGTCCATTTCCCACAAACTGGCCAGCACGTAGCGTCCATCTTTCGTGAACTCGACATGCGCAAGGGTCTTGCCCGGCTCCGCCGTCACCGTGCCCGCGGGCTCGAGCGTCTGCTTGTCGATCACGAGCAGCGTGTCCTTGCGCGGGCCCATCATCGCGTCGACCCAGGCGTAACGGCTGGCTTCGTGGCTGCGCATGAAGAAGCCGGGGCCGAGCGTCGGGATCTGCTTGATGGTCTTCCAGCTTTGCGTGTCGATCACGCTGACGAGGCCATCGCGCAGATTGGGCGAGGCCACGACCCGCGTTTGGGTGCCGTCGGGCCGGGTCCAGTCCCAGCCGATGCCCGAACCAAGATGCGGCATGCCGGGCAGGTCGAGCGTTGCGATGCGGCGCCGGATGTCGAGATTCACCACCTGCGCCTGCGCGGCGTCACTGCCGGCCTTGGGGCGCGTGGCACCGATCGCATGGGCGTACTCGTCGTCGAAAAAGAAGTCGTCGAGCGGTTCGTCGAGCATCGTGCGGCGAACGGCGAACTGACCCGCCTCGGCAATACCTTCCTTCAGCCGCCAATCGTGCACGAGGCCGCGGTAGACCGGCGCGGCCTCGGGGTCGTACGAAATCTCCCACAACTCGGGCACATCCTTGAGTGCGACGATGAAGCTTTTGCGCGGCGCGGCGTCGTAGACCGCCGAAACGCGCGATGCCGCGCCGCCACCCTGCGCCACCGCCGGAATGACCCGCTGCAATTGCAAATCAGAATCGAACAGCACCACGTTGCCCGGCAAGAAGTTGGCCGCCATCAGCCAGCGGCCATCGCCCGAGACCGCGATGTTGCGCATGTTCAGGCCGGCGCGCACTTCAGCCACGACGGCGAGCCGCCACAGGTCGTATTTGGTGATCCAGCCATCGCGCGAGCCGAAATAGACGAAGCGGCCGTCGGGCGAGAACTTCGGCCCGCCATGCAGCGCGAAGCGGCTCGGGAAGCGGTGGACCACCTCGAAGCGGTCGCCGTCGACCAGCGACACGTGATGGTCGCCGGCTTCGACCACGACGAACAGGTTCATCGGGTCGGCCGGCCAGACCGGCTGGGTCGGTTTTTCAGCGGCCTTAAACGCTTCGGCATCGACGATGCGCGACTCGCGGATGTCGTGCGCGCTCCATTCGGGAACCGGGAGCACCGGCGTCTTGGCCACGTAGCGCGCGAGTTGCTCGACCTCGCTGGGCGTCAGCGGCCCGTGCGCGGGGCCATCGGCGGCAAAGCCCGGCATCTGCGTGGCCGGGCGGCCGACGCGAACGACCTGCAGCAATTCGCCCGACTTGATGCGGGTCAAACTCTCCGGCAACAGCGCCGGGCCCATGCCGCCGGTGCGATTGGTGCCATGACAGGCGGCGCAGTGCTGCTGGTACAGCGCTGCAGCAGCAGCGGCTGGCGACTCGGCCGCGCCCGCATCTTGCGCTCGCGCCAGATCCCAGCCCATCAACATGAGTCCCGCCGCAAGCAGCAGTTTCGGCAGCATGAGGATGGCTCCTTTTCAGTCGCTTTGCAGCAGCACTGGAATCTTCCGGTGCGCGAACGGCGTGACCGCCACGCGGGGCGATTCGGCTTCGACGCCAATTTCCGCGTCGGTCAGGAAGCAGCCGGGGTCTTCGCCCCACACATCGCCGGTCACCTGCTCCGCGCGCACGCGGCTGCTGCCGTTGCAAAGGGACAAGTGAGAACAGGCGCCGCAGCGCCCACCGAGCTTCCGTGGATGCGCTTTCAGCCCCGCCATCAGGGGCAGGGAAACGTCCTGCCAGATTTCGGAGAACGGCCGCTGGCGCACGTCACCGAGGCTGCGGTGCCACCACATCGTGTCCGGGTGCACGTGGCCGAGGTTGTCGATGTTGGCAACGTTGACACCGCTCGAATTGCCGCCCCAAGCTTGCAGATGCTCCCGCACCGAGTGCTCCCATTGCGGCAGGTGCTCGCGCACCCAGAGCAGCAGATAGACGCCGTCGGCATCGTTGTTGCCGGTCACGAACTCGGTCGGCTCGCCGGCCTGCGCGGCGCGCCAGGCGGTGTCGAACAACAGGTCGAGCGCGGCGCGCGTGCCCCCGAACTGAGCGTCGCGGGCGCGATGGATGTTGCCGCGCCCGGCATAGTTCAGATGCGAAAAATAGAATTTGTCGAGCTGCTCGTCGCGCAGCAACTGCAGCATCGCCGGCAGATCGTGCGCGTTCATGTCGGTCATCG
>JBDTRV010000510.1:0-2738 GCA_039931475.1 Burkholderiales bacterium
GATGCTGTAGGGCTGGAAGGTGAGGCCCAGGCCGAGCGGCGCAGGCGTCTCGACCACCTTGCGGCTGAAGGCTTCCCAGTCGAAATCGGGCCAGGCCGCCAGATGCGCGTTGTAGTTGCCCACGGCCCCGTTCATCTTCGCGAGAATTTTGACCGCCGCTATCCGCTCGCTCGCGCCTTCGAGCCGCGAGACCACGTTAGCGAATTCCTTGCCAACGGTGGTCGGGCTTGCCGGCTGGCCGTGCGTGTGGCTGAGCATCGGCGCGTCGGCATAGGCGCGCGCCATCTCGCGCAGTTTGAGGATCACGCGATGGAGCATCGGCAGCAGCACCAGGTCGCGCGCGGCACGCAGTTGCAGCGCATGACTCGCGTTGTTGATGTCCTCGCTGGTGCAGGCGAAATGCACGAACTCGCCCGCATGCTCGAGCTCACGGCGCGCTTCGAACTTGGACTTGAGCCAATATTCGACGGCTTTCACGTCGTGATTGGTCTTCTTCTCGATCTCCTTGATCGCATTGCCGTCGGCTTCTGCAAAATTCTTCACGAGGCCCAGCAGATAGGTGCGCGCGCCGGGAGACAGCGGCTTGAACTCCTCGAATCCCGCGTCCGACAGCGCGATGAACCAGGCGACCTCGACCTGCACCCTGCGGTGCATGTAGCCCAGCTCGCTCATCAACGGGCGCAGGGCCGCGAGCTTGGCGGCGTAGCGGCCGTCCAGTGGCGACAACGCGGCGATCGGGTTGAAACTCATCGGACAATTCTAGTGGCCGCACTAAGTGAACCCGGCTTCACTTCACGCAAAATGAAAGCCAGTTCAACTGTGTGAAGAGAACCCCCATGAAACTGATCGGCGCGGTCGCCAGCCCTTACGTTCGCAAAGTGCGGGTCGTGATGGCGGAGAAGAAACTCGACTACCAGTTCGTTGCCGAAAACGTCTGGGCCAGCGACACCAAAATCCACGAAACAAATCCGCTGGGCAAGGTGCCGTGCCTGCTGATGGAGGGCGGCGAGGCGATGTTCGATTCGCGAGTGATCGTCGAATACCTTGACACGCTGTCGCCGGTGGGCAAGTTGATCCCGGCGCCAGGTCGCGAGCGGGCTGAAGTCAAGACCTGGGAGGCCTTGGCCGATGGCGCGATGGACGCCGCGATCATCGCGCGCCTTGAAGCCACCTGGGGTGGCCGCACCGACGAGCAGCGCAGCCAGGAGTGGATCGACCGGCAACTCGGCAAGACCAAACGCGCGCTGCGTGCGATGTCAGAGGGCCTGGCAGACAAGCAGTACTGCAGTGGCCTCCACTTCAGCCTGTCCGACGTCGCGGTCGGCTGCGCTTTGGGCTGGCTGGACTTTCGCTTTCCGCAGATCGACTGGCGCGCCGATCATTCCAACCTGGCGCGCCTCTACGGCCGGCTGATCGAGCGGCCGAGCTTTTCCAGCACGAGGCCGGAGTGAGTTCGATGCGTGGCAAGCCGCGCCCGAAAGTGGCGTCCTGGTGAAGCCGCGAATCGACCCGAGAGGGAAAAACAAAATCGCCGCGAAGCGCCCCAAGGTGAACTTTGGAGGGAGGGAGGAGGAGAACCACCTCGGGATTTCTTGTCGCAATCGGCCGTTTCAACGCTGAATCGGCAAGTGATGCGACAAGGCTTCGCGGCGAAAAACAAGCACTGTGTGGGTTGATGGAGTGGGGGCGGTCCACCAGAGTTCCCGAGCCCGGGCGCGAGCCTGTAACCGTCGGTGACTCAATCCTCGCATGTTCGAAACCGCTGAACTCACGCACCCGCCGCGCCGTCCCAGTTGCCGACCGCCGCGCATTGAAAACACACCAGAGCGCGGCCATGTACGGCAGGTGCATAGAATGAATCCAACCCCTCGCGCCAAACGCGCAAAAAGGGCCTTGACCGATGCTCTACCCTCTCCTCTTCAAGCAACTCGAATCCGTGCGCTGGAACATGGAAAAAGACATTCCGTGGGACCAGTTCGATCCGAGCAAACTGACAGAAGAGCAGGCGCGCACGATCAAGATGAACGCCATCACCGAATGGTCGGCGTTGCCGGCGACAGAGATGTTCCTGCGTGACAACCGCGATGATTCCGATTTCTCGGCCTTCATGTCGATCTGGTTCTTCGAGGAGCAAAAGCACTCGCTGGTGCTGATGGAATATCTGAAGCGCTTTCACCCCGAGCTCGCGCCGACCGAGGCCGAGCTGCACGAAGTGCGCTTCGAGTTCGATCCGGCGCCGCCGCTGGAAACGCTAATGCTGCATTTCTGCGGCGAAATTCGCCTGAACCACTGGTACCGGCGCGCCAGCGAATGGCACACCGAACCGGTCATCAAACACATCTACGCGACCCTCTCGCACGACGAAGCGCGCCACGGCGGCTGCTATTTGCGCTACATGAAGCGTGCGGTCCAGTCGACGGGAGACGAAGCACGCGCGGCGTTCGCGAAAGTCGGCGTGCTTATGGCCAGCGCGCGCCGCACCACGCAGGCGCTGCACCCGACCAACCTGCACGTCAACGAAAGCCTGTTTCCGCGCGACACGGTGCAAAGCCGGCTGCCCAACCCGGAGTGGCTCGAACACTGGCTCGATCACCAGATCAAGTTCGACGACGCCTGGGAATCCAAGGTGGTGGACCGCATCCTGCACAACCTGAGCTTGCTGTTTCATCGCAGCTTCAAGACGGTGCAGGAGCTGAACCGCTACCGCAAGGAGTTGGGCAAGAGCATTGCCGCCGCGC
>JBDTRV010000511.1:0-2732 GCA_039931475.1 Burkholderiales bacterium
GCTCGATCGCGCCGGACTCGCGCAGGTCGCTCATCATCGGCCGCTTGTCGGTGCGGGTCTCGACGCTGCGGTTGAGCTGCGAGAGCGCGATCACCGGGCATTGCAGTTCCTTGGCGAGCGACTTCAGGCCGCGCGAGACTTCGCCGAGTTCGGTCGCGCGGTTCTCGTCGGCGCCGGACGAGCCGCTCATGAGTTGCAGGTAGTCGACCACGATCAGGCCGAGCTTGCCGCACTGGCGCGCGAGGCGCCGGGCGTTGGCGCGCAGTTCACTCGGCGTGAGGCCCGGCGATTCGTCGATGTGCAGCGACACATGGCGCAGTTTTTCGATCGCCTCGGTCAGGCGCGGCCATTCGTCGTCGGTCAGCTTGCCGGTGCGCAGATGGGTCTGGTCGATCCGGCCGATCGAGCCGACGATCCGCACCGCGAGCTGCGATGCGCCCATCTCCATCGAGAACACCGCTACCGGCAACTGCTCATGGAGGGCGACGTGCTCCGCGATGTTGATCGCAAGGGCGGTCTTGCCCATGCTCGGGCGCGCCGCCAGCACCACGAGGTCGCCGGCCTGAAAGCCCGAGGTCATGCGGTCGAGGTCGTAAAAACCGGTCGGCACACCGGTGATATCGTTCGGGTTGTCGGCCATCTCCTGCACGCGGTCGAGCAACTGCACCACCAGCGTCTCCATCGCCTGGAAGCCCTGCTTCATGCGCGAGCCTTCTTCGCCGATGTTGAAGATTTTCTGCTCGGCTTCGTCGAGGATCTTGTCGACCGGCCGGCCTTTCGTGTTGAAGGCGTTGGTCGCGATGTCGTCGCTTGCGGAGATGAGTTTGCGCAGGATCGAACGCTCGCGCACGATTTCCGCATAACGGCGGATGTTGCCCGCGCTCGGCACGTATTGCGCTAGCGAGTTCAGGTACATCAGGCCGCCGATCTCTTCCGACTTGGCCTGCGCCTGCAAGCGCTCGAACACGGTGATCACGTCGGCTGGCTTGGTCTCGTTCACGAGGCCCGAGATCACCTCGTAGATCAGCCGGTGTTCATAGCGGTAGAAGTCGCTCGCAACGATCAGGTCGCCCACCCGGTCCCAGGCGGCGTTGTCCAGCAGCAGGCCGCCGAGCACGCTCGATTCGGCTTCGACCGAATGGGGCGGGATGCGAAGCTGCGCAACTTGGCGGTCGATCGTGTCGCCTGCAAGATCGGGCGAATAAATGGGCGAATAAATGGCGGACATGCGGCTCCTCGGATCAGAGGTCGATGCTAGCGCCGGCCGGTCCGGCCGTCATCGCACAACCCTGTGGAAAAACCGTGGAGCAAAGGGTTGAGGCAGTGGACAACGCACGGCCGCGAAAAGCAAAAAGGCCGCCGGAACCAAGCCCGGACGGCCTTTGCGGCGCTAGCAGCGCCAGATGGAACTTGAAGCCCGAACTGCAGCGCTTTAAGCCGTCTCTCCGTACACCGATACCGGCACTTCCACCGTCACGTCGGTATGCAGGCTCACGCTCACCGTGTGCTCGCTCACGGTCTTGATCGGGCCGGACGGCAGCCGCACCTGCGACTTCGCGACCTTGAAGCCGAGCTTGTTCAGTTCCTCGGCCACGTCCGCGTTGGTGACCGAGCCGAACAACCGACCGTCGACGCCGGCTTTCTGCGTGAGTTTCACGGTGACGGCCGAAAGCTTCTCGCCCTGCGTCTTGGCTTCGGCGAGCTTTTCAGCCGCCGACTTTTCAAGCTCGGCACGACGCGCTTCAAACTCTTCTTTCGCGGCCGGCGTAGCGCGGCGGGCGCGGCCGGTCGGGATCAGGAAGTTGCGCGCGAAGCCGTCCTTGACCTTGACGATCTCGCCCAGATTGCCGACGTTGACGACCTTGTCCAACAAAATGATTTGCATGATGAGGCTCCTCTTTTAAGCGCGGTGCTGGTCGGTATACGGCAGCATCGCGAGAAAGCGCACGCGCTTGATCGCGGTGTTGAGCTGGCGCTGGTAGATGGCCCGGGTGCCGGTCAGCCGTGCCGGCACGATCTTGCCGTTCTCGCCGATGAAGTCGCGCAGCAGGTCGACATCCTTGTAGTCGATCTGCTTGACGCCGGCAACGGTGAAGCGGCAAAAGCGCTTGCGCTTGAACAAAAGCGACTGCGTGTTGCGCTTGGGGCGCTTGTCCTTATTGAATTTCTTGAAAGTGGCCATATCAATTTCTCTCTTCGTTTGCACGCCAGGCGCTGTTTCGGCTTCCCCAACGTGTCTTGAACAAAATCTTTTTAGGTCGATTCAGGACCGAAATCCTGAATATGAAACACCATGTGCTTGCCGTTTTTCGGCGTGGCAACGAACCCGCTGAACTTCCAGTCGCTGCCCGCTTCCTGCCGCCCGATGCGCTCGGCCACCGAGCCGAACGCCACCGCCTTGACCGAAGCCGACACCTGCCGCATCTGCCCCGCTTCTTCCGCCTCTGACTCGTGTTCGAGCCGAAGATCGAGCGCCGGCAAACCGGCCGGGGTGAAGCGCATCGCGCCGGTTTCTGAAATGCTGGCCGTGATGACGAGCTGGTTCAAACCCTGGCGGCGCGCGGCCGGCGATCAGTTGGGGGCGCGTTCGGTGTTGCGCTCGGCCGGCGGGCGATCCGGCTGCTGGCGATCCGCTTGCGGGCGATCCGAGTGCGGCCTGTCCGAATGCGGGCGTTCCGGCTGCTGGTTCTTGCGCTCTTCCTCGCGCTCGACGGTCTTCATCATCGGCGACG
>JBDTRV010000512.1:0-2711 GCA_039931475.1 Burkholderiales bacterium
CTGCCACTCGGTTGCACCAGGCGTGAACATGGCCGGCCCGAGCCTGGCCGGACTTGCCGGCCGGACTGAGAAACTGCTTGGGTCCGGAGATTACAAAGGCGAAGTGAAAGATCTGGCCGGCTACATCCGCGAGTCGATCACGCATCCGAGCGCTTACGTCGTGCCAGGCGCGATGTATTCTGCCGACGGCACATCGTTCATGCCGACCACTTATATAGACAGCTTAAAGCCGGAGCAGATCGACCAGCTCGTCGCCTACCTGTCGTCGTTGAAGTAACCAAGAACACAGAGCAAGCCATGCGATACAAGTCTCAATCCGTCGCCTACTGGTATTTCGCGGTCGCGGTCGCGCTGTTCGGGCTGCAACTGGTATTCGGGCTGCTGTCGGCCACCAAATACCTCGGGCCCGATCCGCTGCTGTATGTGCTGCCGTTCGACGTGACCAAGGTGATCCACACCAACCTGTTGATCGTCTGGGTGCTGACCGGCTTCATGGGCGCCACCTACTGGATGGTGCCTGACGAGTCGCGTACAGAGTTGTACAGCACCAAGCTGGCGTACGTGCAGCTCGTGGCGTGGACGATCATGGGCGTGGTCACGATCATCGGCTATCTTTTCCGCTACGGCACCGGCAACAAGCTGCTCGAGCAGCCGCTGCCGTCGAAGATCGTGATCGTGATCGTGATGCTGATGTTCCTCTACAACATTGGCATGACGATCTGGAAGGCCAAGCGGCTGACCACGCCCGAAGGCGTGCTGATCGGCGGGCTCGGCTTGGCCGCAATCCTGTATTTGCCGGCGCTGCTGCACTTCGAGAACTACACGATCGCCATTTTTTACCGCTGGTGGACGATCCATCTGTGGGTCGAAGGCGTCTGGGAAATGATCCAGGGCGGCTTCCTTGCGTACCTACTGATCCGCCTGTCGGGCGCGGACCGCGAGATCATGGACAAGTGGCTCTACGTGATCGTCGGACTGGTGTTCATCGCCGGCGTCATAGGCACCGCGCACCACTACTACTGGGTCGGCGTGCCAACGTATTGGTTGCCGATCGGCGGATTTTTCAGCGCGCTGGAACCGGTCGCGCTGGTCGGGATGGCGGTGTATGCGTACTCGGCGATTCGGCGGTCCGGCATGCTGCATCCAAACAAGCTTGCCTTGCACTGGACTGTGGGCAGCGCGGTGTTCACCCTGTTCGGCGCCGGCCTGCTCGGCTTGGCCCACACCTTTCCGTCGGTCAACAAGTGGACGCACGGCACCCTCATAACGGCCATGCACGGTCATGCGGCGTTCTATGGGGCCTACGCGATGATCACGATGGCAATGATCACCTATGCGATGCCTTCGCTGACCCATCGGCGCGAGGAAGGTACATCGCTCGGCTACTGGTCGTTCTGGATGCAGATCGTCGGCATGTTCGGCATGACGCTTTCGTTCGCGACCGCCGGACTCGGGCAGGTGTATCTGGAGCGCATCATGGGCCTCGGCTACCTGGATACCCAACTGAAAATTCAGGTCCACTTCCTGATGCTGATCGCAACCGCCTCTTTGTTCGCTGCCGGCGTTGCGCTGTTCATCATCGACTTCTTCCGGCATGCGCCACGCTTCGAAGTCACGAGGGAACCGGAGCCGACACCGATGCCGCGCGAAAGCACCCGACTGGCGCGAGGGGCCATGTGATTTGAGCGCACCGTTGCATCTGCTGGAACCAGGACGCACCGACGAGTCGCCCTGGTACCTGCCGACCGGGGACGAGGTCGCGATCTTCGAGCAGTGTCATGCGCGCCAGCTTGCGGTCCTGCTCAAGGGGCCGACCGGCTGCGGCAAGACCCGATTCGTCGAGCACATGGCCTGGCGGCTTAATCGCCCGCTGATCACGATTGCCTGCCACGACGACCTCACGGCCAGCGACCTGATCGGCCGCTATCTGATCCGGCACGACGGCACCGAATGGCAGGACGGGCCTTTGACCCGCGCGGTGCGCGAAG
This sequence comes from Burkholderiales bacterium, assembly GCA_039931475.1. Taxonomy (GTDB): domain Bacteria; phylum Pseudomonadota; class Gammaproteobacteria; order Burkholderiales; family Burkholderiaceae_C; genus JBBPYC01. Next base: position 1,989 of record JBDTRV010000512.1, read on the forward strand.
GCGCGATCTGCTACCTGGACGAAGTGGTCGAAGCGCGCCAGGACACCATCGTTGTGCTGCACCCGTTGGCCGACCACCGGCGCGTTTTGCCGATCGACAAGACCGGCGAAACGGTGCCGGCAGCGCCCGGCTTTCAGCTCGTCGTGTCCTACAACCCCGGCTACCAGCGCATGTTGAAAGACATGAAGCCGAGCACGCGCCAGCGTTTCGTCGCGCTCGACTTCGATTTTCCGCCGCCGGAGCGCGAGTTGGAAATCGTCGTGCGAGAAAGCGGTGTCGATCGCGCCACAGCCCATGCGCTGGTGAGCCTCGCGCAGCGCTTGCGCGCACTGCGCGATCGGGGTCTGGCGGAAGTGCCGAGCACGCGCCTTTTGATCGCCGCGGCGCGCCTGATCGAGTCCGGCATTCCGGTAAAGACGGCGTGCCAGTCCGCCATCGTCTCTCCGCTGTCGGACGAGCCGACCCTGGTCGGCGCAATGCGCGACCTGGTCGACGCCACCTTCGCCTGACGCACTCGAAACGTTGGCGCGACGTTGGCCGTAGCGAGCCACGTAGCATGCAAAATTCAAGGAAAAATGGCCGTTTCCGCTGGTCCCATAAGCGTTTTTCGCTATGAATTCAGTAGTATCTTGCGCGCTTCGCACATTCGGCGTCAGTTGATCTAGGCTATGGCCGAAGCCGAAGACGTCATCACCGATGCCGCGCGCCACGCGACGATCTTCG
>JBDTRV010000513.1:0-2668 GCA_039931475.1 Burkholderiales bacterium
CGCACGTCGGCGCGTCCGGCCTGATGCAGATCATGCCGGCCACCGCGCGCTGGACGGCCCGCAAGATCGGCCTAGACACCTTCGATGGCGGCCAGATCAACGACCGCGAAACCAACATCCTGATCGGCACCAGCTACCTGAAGCTCGCGCTCGACGACCTCGACGGCTCCCTGCCGCTGGCCGCCGCCGCTTACAACGCCGGCCCGAAGCGCCCGCGCGCCTGGCGCGAAGGGCCAACCATGGAAGCCGCGATCTGGGCCGAGAACGTGCCGTTTCACGAAACCCGCAACTACGTCAAGCAGGTGCTGGCCAACACCACGTTATACGCGGCGATCGTTACCGGCAAGCCGCAGTCGCTGAAAACCCGCCTTGGGCTGGTCGGCCCGAGGCCGGCGTCCGAGCCTGAGCCGATCAAGGATTTGCCGTAGCGGCGCGCGAAATGCGGCTTGCGGCACCCATGAAACCTTCTGTCGCCCTTAACCAGAAACGCGCTGCCGTGCGTGAAGCGGCACGGCGTTTTCACACGACCAATCCCCGTATTTTTGGCTCCGTGCTGCACGGCGCCGACCAGCAGGGCAGCGATCTGGACTTGCTGGTGGACGCTCTGCCCGGTACAACGCTGTTTGATCTGGGCGGCCTGCAAGACGCGTTGGAAGACTTGCTGGGCGTGCGGGTCGATGTGCTGACGCCGGGTGATTTACCGCCGAAGTTTCGCCAGCAGGTATTGGCGGAGGCGCAGCCGGTATGAACGAGAACCGTCTGCTCGACTACCTCGATCACATGCGACAGGCCGCCACCGATGCGTGCGGCTTTACCCAAGGCTTGAGCAAAGAAGAATTTCTTGCCGACCGGCGCACCCAGCAGGCGGTCGTGATGAGCCTCATCGTTATTGGCGAAGCCGCTACGAAAGTGATGGAGGGGTACGCGGAATTCGCGCACCAGCATGGGCAAGTACCGTGGCGAAGCATGCGCGGGAGGCGCAACCGTATCGCGCATGGGTATTTCGACATCAACCTCGATGTGGTGTGGGACACGGTTCAATTCGCCCTGCCCGATTCGGTGAAACAGTTGCGCCCGTTGTGAAGCTGCAATTCGACGCCAATCCGGATTACCAGCTCTAAGCCATCAACGCCGTGGTCGCTGGGCGCGATGAGGATGAACGGCCGCGTGTGATTGCTGATGTCGAATCCACGCCCGCGTCTGGCCCGAAAACGCACTGATCCGGCAGGCACTGACGGTTGACGCACGCATCGCGCCGCGTGCGGCGTCAAGGTGCGTGGCGGGTGCAGAAATCGGCCGGCGTCACGATCGGGTAGTGGTCGGCCAGCTCGAAATGGCCGACTCGACGAGGGACAAGGCGGAGATTCTCCGGGAGGCCCTACGAACGATCGTGCGCGTTCAAGCGGCCAAGCGCCTTGCGGCATTGAGCGAAACGATGCCTCTGATCGAGGATGTGTCGCGTCGCTGCGCGCAACCGCCGGCACAGTGAGCGTGAGTGCCACCACCCCCGCCGATCACCGGCGAAGGCTATCCTTCCGGTAACTGCCCGGGGGAAGCTGATGCGACCGCCATTCAAGAAACCCAGCGAGAGACAAAAACGGCCCCCCAAGGATGAGGGCGTCAAGCTCGACGACAACCCGCTCGACATCCTGCGCAAGTGGTTCTATCGCGTCGTCAACACGCGGCTCGGCTGGCGGCTCGGCGCAGCGATTCTTCTTCTCGTTGCATTGTGGGTGGGGTGGACCTGGATTGCGGCACTCCCCGGAGCGGACTGGGTGCTCGCGCAGATCAACGAGCTGCGCAGCGTTCCGCAATCGCGCGGCGACCGGTTCGCCATCGTGATTCCCAGGCTGGACAACGACAAGGACGGCGCGCACCGGCGGCTCATCAGCGACGCGCTTCGCGGCCAGTTTGGCAAAGACGAGGTGGAAGTGCTGCTGGTGGATCGCAGCATCTCGATTGACGGCAACGAGAAACCGCAGGAGGCGATCAAGTCTGGGCACGAACGAGCGCGCGGCCTGCTTCGGCAATCCAAGGCCAACGTGATGATCTGGGGGCAGGTGCTGGACGCCAAGACCGATGCGCCGATGCGCCTGCACTGGACGCTCGACGCGAATACCGCATCCGCCAAGGCCTCGGAAAAGTACCGACCTTCGGACGCGACCTACGACCTGCCGACGTTGTTCTGGACGGACTTGGCGGACGTGCTGAGCTTGCTCGCAAGTAGCCAGGGCGCATCGTTCTCTGACAAACAGGGCAGCTATGTCGCCGACCAGCTCAAGCCCTTCATCGAGCGTGTGCGGCAGTTGGTTGCCAGCGGCAAGCTGGCGGGCCTGCAGAAGGCCACGATGCAGGTCATTTTGGCGGACGGCTTGGCGACTTTCGGAGAACAGAGCGGAGATGAGCGTGCGCTGGACGAGGCGATAAGCACGTACCGGCAGGCGTTGAAGGAGTACACGCACGAGCGCGTGCCGCTGGACTGGGCGATGACGCAGAACAACCTGGGCAACGCGCTTTAGACGCTGGGCGGACGCGAGTCGGGGACGGCGCGGCTGGACGAGTCGGTGAGCGCGTACCGGGAGGCGTTGAAGGAGTACACGCGCGAGCGCGTGCCGCTGAACTGGGCGGCGACGCAGAACAACCTTGGCAACGCGCTTCGGGCGCTGGG
>JBDTRV010000514.1:0-2661 GCA_039931475.1 Burkholderiales bacterium
GTCACTCAGGGCTTCCTGGAATTTGGTGGTGAATTTGTCTTGTCGCATGGTTCGTATTGGACTCCTGCGAATGATTTTGGGACGAGCGCGCAGGAATCAAGCCGCGAAGAGCAATATCGAGGCCCGCTCGGCGCAGGCGATCAGTGATCGTCGTGCAGGGTGGCTGCGTTCGTCGGACGTCGCTCGAATCGTCGCGCCAAGCGGCGCTGGACCCTTCGTGGGAAAACTCACGTGGCAGGCACCGTGGCAAGTGCCGTGGCAAGCCTCATGACACGTCTCTGGACAAAAAGGGCAGCACCTTCGCCAGCAGCGCATCCGGCGCCTCCTCGGCGATGTAATGACCGCAGGGCAATGCCTCGCCTTCGAGCTTGCGCGCAAGCCGGCGCCATTCGGACAGCGGCTCGAAGCAGCGCTGAATCACGCCCTGCTCACCCCAAAGCACCAGCAATGGCGCCTCGATCAGGCGGCCGCCCTGGATGTCGGCACGCTCATGCTCGATGTCGATGCCGGCTGCGGCGCGGTAGTCCTCGCAGATGCCGTGTGCGGTACCCGGCAACGCAATGCAGCGCTTGTATTCGGCCAGTGCGGGCGGGTCGAACGGCGCCAGCCCGGCGCTGCGCCGTCCCATCACGTCGACGATGTAGGCGGCAGGGTCGGCCTCGATCAGGCGCTCGGGCAACGGCGCGGGCTGGATCAGGAAGAACCAGTGCCAGTAGGCGCGGGCGAACGCATCGCTGGTTTGCTGGTACATCGAAAGCGTCGGCGCCACATCGAGCAGGATCAGCCGCGATACCGTTTGCGGATGGTCAACCGCGAGCCGATGCGCGACCCGTGCGCCGCGGTCGTGCGCGAGGAGGTCGAAGCGATCGAAGCCGAGCTTGCGCATCAACGTCACCTGATCCTGCGCCATCACGCGCTTCGAATAGTTCGCGTGGTCGGCGGCGCCCACCGGCTTTGACGAATCGCCGTAGCCGCGCAGATCGGCCGCCACGACGGTAAATCGTTCGGCCAGTGTGGCGGCCACCTTGTGCCAGATCGAAAGGGTCTGCGGATGCCCGTGCAACAGCAAAAGTGGTGGGCCGCTGCCACCGACCACGGCGTTGATCTGGATTCGTGGCTCAACTTCGATGCTTCGCTGCTCGAACCCTGGGAGTAATTCGTTTGTCTTGAAGGACACCGTCTCTGCTCCCCGTTGGCGAACGACCTAAAACCGAAACAATTTGAGCGGCGTGTCTTCCAGCACGATGCGGCGCTGCGCTGGATCGGGAACCCAGTTTGAAAGCTGCGATTTCAACGCCGCGTATTCGACCTTGCCCTCGAATCCGGTGTGCGGCCAGTCACTGCCCCACATCAATCGCCCTGGGCCGAAGGCGTTCAGCAAGTGCGGGGCGGCGGCAGAGGCGATCGCGTCGCTCGATCGATAGGGCGCCGACAGTTTGACCCACACCTGCCGGGTGCCCCCAACGCCCAGCAGATACTTGAAGCCGGGGTCGGCGATACCCAGCGCGACATCCGGTTTGCCGAAATGGTCGACCACCACGTTCACGCCTGAATCGATCAGCGGTTTGATGATCGTTGGCAGCCGCTTTGCGTCGTCGTAGACCTCGACCTGCCAATTCAGACGCCGGCACTTCGCGATCAGTTCGCGCCAGGGGCCTTGCGTCACGTCTGGCACTGGCTTGCCGATGAGGTTCAGGCGGATGCCGACGAGCCCGGCCCGATCCAGCGCCTCGAGCTTGTCGAATTCGATGCCGGGGTCAACGACGGCTAGGCCTTTGAGCCGCCCTGCGCTTTCAGCGATGCTCCGCACCGTGTAATCGTTGTTGGTCCCCAGAATGCTAATCGGAATGATCACCCCATACGCCATCTGGTTCGCATCGAGCGTTGCAAGGTACTCCTTGGCAGTGGCGTCATAGCCAGGCGTGTAGCGGCGATTCGGCACGAAAGGAAGACCGCGATGGAAGACGTGGGCGTGGGTGTCTACCGGCCCTCGTTTGCGTGCCGATCGCGCCGCCGTGCTTGCGCAGGCGGCCAGGGCGGCCGGAACAGTCGCGGCGACGGCAAGGCCGAGCAGGCGTTGGTTCAGATTTCGACGGTTCATCTTTTTTCGTTCTTCAAGTCAGGTGAGCGTGAAGGCGGGCACGACGTGCCCGGAACATCCACTCATTCGTTGGGCAACCACCCGCCGACGTGGCGGGGGCTGCGAGTAGCGGGATTCTTCCTCCGCTATGCAAATCAGAGCAACGCAACCTTTGCCGCCCTGCGGCGAGCCGCGAAACGAACGAACGGCGGAACCAGGATCATCGCGGCGGCGCAGACCCACAACGTGATCGAGATCGGGCTTTCGAACAGGATGCCGATCTCGCCGTTGGTGATCGACAGCGCGCGGCGCAGGTTCTGCTCCATCAGGTCGCCCAGCACGAAGCCCAGGATCAGCGGCGCCATCGGCATGCCCTGCTTGCGCAGCAGGTAGCCGGCCACGCCGAACACGGCCATCATCACGAGGTCGAACGTGGTCGCATGCACCGCATAGACGCCGACCGCGCTAACCGCCAGAATGCCGGGCACCAGCATCCAGTTCGGAACCTGCAGGATCTTGGTGAACACGCCGACCAGCGGAATGTTGATGCACAGCAGGATCACGTTGCCGATGAACAGCGA
>JBDTRV010000515.1:0-2654 GCA_039931475.1 Burkholderiales bacterium
GAGCGTTAGTCGATCAGTCGCCGGCAACGCGGGTCGAAGGTCAGTTCGGGGTGACGCTCGATCCGGGTCGCCGCACAATTCGGCGCGCCGTTCTAGCCGGAGTGCCGCTCGATCCGCGCGCCAGACTGGTTGTTCAGCACTTGCCGGAGGCGCTATCGGCGCCCCGCAAAAGACAAAGCCACGGGCAGCAACGCGATCAGCTCCCCGCCTTCACCTCTTCCGACTCGTCCTCGGGCGCTTTCGCCTGGCGGATGAAAATCTGCGCCGCCCAGATGCCGACCTCGTACAGCAGGATCATCGGAATCGCGAGCGCGAGCTGCGACACCACGTCCGGCGGCGTGACGATCGCGGCAACGACGAACGCGATCACGATGAAATAGCCGCGCCAGGCCTTGAGTTTTTCGATGCTGATGACCCCGAGCCGCGCCAGCACGACCACCACGATCGGCACCTCGAACGTGAGGCCGAACGAGAGAAACATGGTCAAAACGAAGCTTAAGTACGCCTCGATGTCAGGCGCCGCTGTGATGCTCTTGGGCGCGAAGCTCTGGATGAACTTGAACACCTGGCCGAACACGAAGTAGTAGCTGAACGCCACGCCGGCGAAGAACAGCAAGGTGCTTGACAGCACCAGCGGCAGCATCAGCTTCTTCTCGTATGAGTAAAGCCCCGGCGCGATGAACGCCCACGCCTGATACAGCACGACCGGCAGCGCGATCATGAATGCGGCCATCAAAAGGATCTTGAGCGGCACGAGGAACGGCGAGATCACCGAGGTGGCGATCAAGGTCGCGCCAGCCGGCAAATGCGCGACCAGTGGCGCCGCGAGCCAGTCATACAGCGTCGCCGGCCCCGGATACAGCGCCAGAATGCCCGCCACCACGCCGATCGCGACCACCGCCTTGATCAGCCGGTCGCGCAGCTCCACCAGGTGCTCGACGAAAGGCTGCTCGCTACCGGCGAGTTCGTCGTCTTTGTCGTGCGGAAGCTTGGGCATGGTGCGGTGGCAGGCCCGGCGCTGGCGGGCTGGATGAAATTTACGGGTGCCGTATTTGCGGGTGCCGGACGGCGCGCTCGCGGAATACGGCGCGGGCGGGGCGAATCACGAAGTGCGCTTCGGCCGGTGCCGGGCGACCCGTGCCGCGCCGGATTGGGCCGAGCGGCGAACGCCGACCTGAGCCTTGTACCACTGCGGCGTGGCGCCGCGCTTGAGCCGCCAGTTCTTTTGCGGATGGCGATACCGCGGGTAAACCGGCTCTTGCGGGCCGAACGAATCGGCCGAAGTGGACGACGCGGGTTCATCGGACCATTGCTTTTGAAAATCGTTCGCCTCGTTGTGGATCGAACTTTCCACGTCGCGCGCCGCGCTCTCGACGTTCTCTTTCATTTTCTTGAGTTCGTCCAACTCCATCGAGCGGCTGACCTCGGATTTCACATCGGCCACATAGCGCTGCGCCTTGCCGAGCAAGGTGCCGATGGTGCGCGCGACGGTCGGCAGCTTTTCCGGCCCGATCACGATCAACGCGACCGCGCCGATCAGCGCCATCTTGGAAAGACCAATGTCGATCATTTCGGCTCAGTATCTCGGAGGCCCAGCGCTCGAGCGCTCAGGTTTTGGAGCGCGCTTCGACGTCGATCGTGCTTTTGTCCGTTGGCGGCGGCACGTTGCCGACCTTCGCGGTGGCTTGGGGTTCGTCTTCCGGCGAAGAACCACCCTCCTTCATGCCGTCCTTGAAGCCCTTCACCGCACCGCCCAGATCGGCACCCATGTTCTTCAACTTCTTGGTGCCGAACACCATCACCACGATCAACAGCACGATCAACCAGTGCCAGATGGAAAACGATCCCATGGATTACTCCCGTTGAATGACTTCAATTTTAAAGCGCGCCGCCACTTTCCGCAGGCCGGCGCGCAAGGGGCTAACCCTTGGCCCAGGGCCTGGGTCCGCCCATCACATGCACGTGCAGATGCTGCACTTCCTGCCCGCCCAAGGCGCCGGTGTTGATCACGATGCGGAAGCCACCGTCCGGATAAGGCGTGCAACCGGCTTCCAGCGCCAGCTTGGGCGCCAGCAACATGATGCGGCCGAGCAGCGCCGCGTGCTCCGGGCCGACCTGCGCCATCGACGCGATATGCTGCTTCGGCACGATCATGAAATGGATCGGCGCCCACGGCGCGATGTCGTGAAACGCGATCAGCTCGTCGTCTTCATGCAGCTTTTTCGCCGGAATTTGGCCGGCTGCGATCTTGCAAAAAAGGCAGTTCGGGTCGGTTGCCATCGAATTGGCTCAATACGTCTCGCCGACCGGGCGGCTAGCGTTCATCGCGACCATGCCGCGCACGATGCGGTAGAGAAACCACAGCGAAATGATCGCCCACGCGATCCAGCCTGGCAGGATGAACAGAATCCACAATGGGATCGTCACCACGTACAGCACGCCGGCCCACAGCACCGAGCGGATGCGCCACGAGAAATGGCTGGCCTGCCAGGTGCCGTAGGCTTCGTCGCGCTTGACGAAGTCGATCAAAAGCGCAATCAGCAGCACGCCGATGCTGACCTGCGTGCCCGGCAGCACCGCGGCGACGGCCACGATCAGATGCAGGATGTAGCTGATCCAGCCCACGGTCTTGAGGCCATTGGCCCGGCGGTCGC
>JBDTRV010000516.1:0-2644 GCA_039931475.1 Burkholderiales bacterium
CCTTGCCCACGAGGTCGGCGCCCACGTCGGCGCCCTTGGTGAAGATGCCGCCGCCCAGCCGCGCGAAGATCGAGATCAACGACGAGCCAAACGCAAAGCCGATCAGCGGCGTGAGCAGTTTGGACAGAGCCTGGCCGTTCGACAGATCGGCACCGGCCGTCAGGAACCAGTAGAACGACGTGACGCCGAGCAGGCCGAGGCCGACCACCAGCATGCCAGTGATCGCGCCACCACGGAAGGCGACGTCGAGCGCCGGGCCGATGCCGCGCGTGGCCGCCTGAGCGGTGCGCACGTTGGCGCGCACCGACACGTTCATGCCGATGAAGCCGCAGGCGCCCGAGAGCACCGCGCCGATCACGAAGCCGACGGCGGTGTACAGGTCGAGGAAGATGCCGATCAGGATCGCCAGCACCACTCCGACGATCGCAATAGTCTTGTACTGGCGCGCGAGATATGCGGCCGCGCCGGCCTGGATCGCAGCCGCGATCTCCTGCATCCGCGAGTTGCCCGCATCCTGCGAAAGAATCCACCCGCGCGCCCAAAAACCGTATGCCACGGCGATGAACCCGCAGACAAGCGCCAAGATCAGCGCCGCATTGCCTGTCATAACTTTTCCTAATAGAGGTTGTTGGGAGCCAGTTCCGACGCACGCTCGCGTTGCGTCGCTCCGTTGCTTCCTCCGGCTGCCGCAGTCGGGCGCCGGATTGGCCAACCGTGCGAATGTACATGAAATATAAGGCGATTCCGTGGTAAGCCGGGTGTAGGCGACGCGCCCGTAAAATCCTTCAGCTCGGCGCGCGTCGTCCCCCGATACGCCTGACAATGAGGCGCGGCGGGTTGCCCGACTCCGGTTTCCATCCACTTTTTTGCAAGCGAATAATCATGGCCTTCGACCGCGTCACCCCCGGCAGCAATGTGCCCAAAGAGTTCAACGTGATCATCGAAATTCCGATGAACGCCGATCCGGTCAAGTACGAGGTCGACAAGGACAGCGGCGCGATCTTCGTCGACCGGTTCATGAGCACGTCGATGAACTACCCGTGCAACTACGGCTACGTGCCGCAGACGATCAGCGGCGACGGCGATCCGGTCGATGTGCTGGTGATCACGCCAGTGCCCCTGATCCCGGGCGTCGTGGTTACGTGTCGGCCGATCGGCATTCTGAAGATGGAGGACGAGGCCGGCCAGGACGGCAAGGTGCTCGCGGTGCCGACCGACAAGATTTTGTCGATCTACACGCACTGGCAAAAGCCCGAAGACATGAACCCGATGCGCCTGAAGACCATTGCGCACTTCTTCGAGCACTACAAGGATCTGGAAGAGGGCAAGTGGGTCAAGGTGGTCGGCTGGGAAGGGCCGGAGTCGGCGCGGCAGGAGATCGTGGACGGAATCGAGAATTACAACCGGGAGCAGCACAAAGCCTGAAACCGACCGCGCACGACGGCATTTCAAGTTCCAAATTGCCCTCTTGCGCTAGTCCAGTCGTCTTTTCTAGCTCTCGAAAAGATAGCGAAACGCGGAGCTTCGCACAGCAGACCGTCACAGTCGCCGGCATTGTTCGCAGGCGCCGGCAGGCCCCCGGTCAAACCGTGATCGGCGGCGGCATTCCCGGCGGGTCTTCCACTGGTGGTGTCTTGCCGGGCCGCCCTGGATCGTCAATCGGCGGCGGCACCGGCAACGGACCGGGCGGCGGCGCTTGAGGTGGCGAAGGTGGCATGACGGGCGGCGTCGGATTGGGTACTGGCACGTGGGCGCCCGGTGCAGCGCCGGCTCCGGCAGGCGGCTGAACTCCTGTTTCGTCAATGGTTGGTTGCAACTTGCTCATCGATGTTCCTTTTTTGGCCTCGGCGGCTCGACAGGTGCTGACTGTGCAAGTGGCGTGCCCAGACAACCGATTGTCAGGCAAGCGGCGCGTCTGGTGATTCGCGTCGGAACGGTGTGCGCCCCTCCAACTCGTCCAGGTAGTGGTCGATGCCGGTGCCTTCACGTTCCAGAAATCGCTCCACCGCGTCGGCGAACGCCGGATGCGCGAGCCAGTGCGCGCTGGTGGTTTTGACCGGCATCAGCGCGCGCGCCATTTTGTGCTCACCTTGCGCGCCGCCCTCGAAGCGGCCGATGCCGTGCTCGATACACCAGCAAAGCGGCTGGTAGTAGCAGGCCTCGAAGTGCAGGCAGTCGACCCGCTCGAGCGCGCCCCAGTAGCGTCCGTACGCCGCTGAGCCCGTGAGTTTGTCATCAAAAACGCCTTCACCGCTCGTCAAATGGTCCTGAACAGCTATCAGACTTGTAGCAATCGGGATCCCGGCCCGCTCGGCGACGAACAGTAGCCAGTTCTCGGGCATGTCGGTTTCCATTCGGCGAAAGAAATCGCGCGTCAGATACGGCGCGTTGCCGTGCTCGTGGTAGGTCCTCTCATAGCAGCGATAAAAGAAATCCCAATCGACACGGGCGATGTCCCTGCCGCGCGAATAGCGAAAGCGCACGCCCGCGTCGGCGACCTTGCGTCGCTCCTGGCGTATTTTTTTTCGTTTGTCGTGCGCCAGGGTCTTTAGAAAAGCGTCGAAATCCGGATAGCCCGGGTTCTGGAAATGAAACTGCACGCCGTGTCGCAGCAGCAGACCGGCATCGGCGCAGACGGCCGTGT
>JBDTRV010000517.1:0-2632 GCA_039931475.1 Burkholderiales bacterium
GCCACACCTGGGGTCCGTGGCTCGCGCTCTGGTCGATTTTCCTGGACCGCGCGCCGCTGCCGCGCCTCGACCTCGGCGCTCCCGGCGCCACCGCGAAGTGAGCGATTCGCTTGCTCGGCACCGGCGCCTGTCGCCGCTCGTGCGCGGCTCGATCGGACTGCACGCGGGAGCGCTCGGTGCCGCACTGATTCCTGGCGCCTGGCCCTGGAGCCTGGCCGCCATTGCGGCCAATCACGCGCTGTTGACCGCCACTGGTCTGTGGCCGCGCAGCACCTGGCTCGGCGCCAACGTGCTGCGCCTGCCGATCACGCCCGGTGCGGCGCCGATCGCGATCACGATCGACGATGGGCCAGACCCGGCCATCACGCCGCAGGTGCTCGACCAGCTCGATGCCGGCGGCGCCAAGGCGACTTTTTTTTGCATCGGCGAACGGGCGGCGCGGCATCCCCAGCTTGCGCGCGAGATCGTGCGGCGCGGCCACGCAATAGAAAATCACAGCCAAAGGCACCGGCACCATTTTTCGCTCCTCGGGCCGCGCGGCCTCGAGCGCGAGATTGGCGCGGCACAGCAAAGCATCGCCAACGCGGTCGGTCGCGCCCCATTGTTCTTCCGCGCACCAGCCGGCTTGCGCAACCCGTTCCTCGACCCGGTGTTGCAGCAGCTCGGTCTGCGCCTCGTAAGCTGGACCCGGCGCGGCTTTGACACCCGCACTAGCGACCCGCAACAGGTACTCGACCGGCTGACGCGCCGCCTTGCCGCCGGCGACATCCTGCTTGTCCACGACAGCCATTGCGCGAAGGCCTCCGACGGCCAGCCAGTGGTCCTGCAGGTGCTGCCCAAGCTGCTCGAAGCGATCACCGCGGCAGGACTGCGGACTGAACTGCTGGAGCACGCGCTGGCATCGCCGATCGACAACCCACAGCCCATCCATCCCCATCGCCCTCATCCCGCCGCATGACCGCACAGGCCGTTTCCTCAGCCCTCCCCTCCGCCCTGCTCGACCGCGCGACACACCCCTATCGCTCCGGCGGCCGGTTCACCTATTACTTCGCACGCGGCAAGCTCGGCGGCGACCCGGCCTTTGCGAACATCCTGCGTCGCGGGCTGATTCCGAGCGGCGCGCGAGTGCTCGACCTCGGCTGCGGCCAGGGGGTGCTCGCGGCGCTGCTGGCGGCGGCTGATCGCGCCGAGCCGAACGCCGAACCGGGAGCGCACTGGCCGGCCGATTGGGCGCCGCCGCCTGCCGCCGCGACGGTGCGCGGAATCGAGTTGATGCCGCGCGACGTCGAACGCGCACGCGTCGCGCTCGCTGCGTTTGGTGCACGCGCGCAGGTCGAGCAGGGCGACATTCGGAGCGCCGATTTCGCCCGGGCCGATGTCGTCGTGATCCTCGACGTGCTGCACTACATCGACTTCGACGCGCAGCGGCAACTGCTCATGCGCGTGCGCGACTGTCTGGCGCCGAGCGGTACCTTGCTGCTGCGGGTCGGCGACGCGGCCGGTGGCTTGCGCTTTCGCTACAGCAACTGGATCGACTCGCTAGTGCTCGCCGCGCGCGGGCATGGTCGGCCCAAGCTCTACTGCAGGCCTCTCACCGACTGGAAACAGGCGCTCGAAGCGATCGGCTTTTCGGTCGAGACGATGCCCATGCACGCCGGCACGCCGTTCGCGAACATGCTGCTGGTCGGTCGGCTTGCCACCACCTCCCCGCCCGCCGCGACCAGCGCGCCGAGGCCCGCACCATGAACGAAAAACATGCTGAGCGAGCCGTGATCGTGTTCGCGCACGGCTCGCGCGACCCGCTCTGGCGCACGCCGGTCGAGGCGGTCGCCAGCCGGATCGCGCAGCTCGACCAATCGCTCGGCGTTGCCTGCGCCTATCTCGAAATGACGCAGCCCGACCTGATCGCCGCGGCCGACGTTCTGATCGCGCAAGGAGCAACAAGCGTGACCATCCTGCCGCTGTTCATCGGCGTCGGCAAGCACGCGCGCGACGATCTGCCCAGGCTCGTGCAACAGTTGTCCGCGGCGCACCCCGAGGTTCGCTTCGAGGTGCGGCCGGCCGTCGGCGAGGACTCGGCAATGATCGAGGCGATGGCCCGGTTGGCGATTGGTTGAGCCGATGGCGCGGCAAAAAAGAGGACCAGGCACGGCGCGAGAATCAATGCATGTGCAGCCACTACCAAGTCATCAAGGATCGGGAGCGCTACTACCGCACGTTCGGCGTCCACCCGCCGCAACACCCCTACGTCGACGACGTCTGGCCGGGCCTTGCCGGCACCTTCATCCGCCGGCCGCGGGAAGCCGAAAGCGGCGACGATGCGGTGCCGCAACGGGAGTCATTGACCGGCATCTTCGGCCTGCTGCCGCACTGGGCGAAGGACGCCAAGCTGGCCCGGCAGACCTACAACGCCCGCTCCGAGACTGCGCACGAAAAGCCTAGCTTTCGCGATGCCTGGCGCCGCGCGCAGCACTGCATCATTCCGGCTGCGGCGATCTTCGAGCCGGACTGGCGCAGCGGCAAAGCCATTGCAACGCGGATCGAACGCGCCGACGGCGAGCCAATGGGGTTGGCCGGTTTGTGGTCGACCTGGCGCTCACCACATGGCGAGGTGGTTCACAGCTACACCATG
>JBDTRV010000518.1:0-2627 GCA_039931475.1 Burkholderiales bacterium
CGGCGTCGAGATCGGGTTCGCCGGCTTCGAGTTCCACATCGAGCAGCGCCACCTTCGGCGCCGGGCGATACAGCGGCCGCTCCATCGGCAGCTCGATGGCCGCAGCCGCTTCGCCGATCATCATGACGGCGCCCACCGGCGGCCATCTGCTGCCCGAATCGCGCAGCGCGACCGCTTTGGATTCGATGCCGCGCAGGATTTCCATGATGCGGCGATTCTCCAGCCACGCCTGGTCGTCCAGAAAGCGGCGCAGCTGCTGCGACAGTTGAGCGACGGTGCGCTGCGTGTGCTCGCCGGCCTCCATCCAGTCGTAGTGGATGCGGCGCGTGCGCACGTCGGGCCTGGTTTCCGCGACCGGAGGCAGAGCCAGCACCCGCGCCAGCAGTTCGGTCAATTCCTCCTGTCGGCGGCTGGACATCAGAAAATCCCAGAACGCGCGAAAACTCTTGCCCTGGTCCGAATCGGCGATCGCATCGCGCTCGCCCATGATGTCCTCGAGCAATGCGCCCTTGCCACCCGAACTCGCGCCGTCCCAAAGCGCGATGCGCTCGCGCACGTGGCGATCGAGCACGCGAAAGTTTTGCTCCACCTCGCGAAAATCGGTGAGCAGTTCGCGCGCCAATTGCATGAATTGTTGGAAGCGGTCCTTCAGCGCCGTGTCGTCGAGCAGCGGCACGTCGCCGTCGAGAACGCGCGCGATCTCGACATCAATCTCGTCCCGGCGCTTTTGCAGTTCGGCCACACGCCGGGTTGGGTCAGCGTCGCTGCCTTCGCTCATTTGCTTGAGCAGTTCAAACAGCGTGAGCAGGCGCGACTCGGTGCCGACGAATGCGCGCTCGGCGAGGCTCGAGAGCCAAGCGATGGCTTTTTCGGTGGCGGGCGTCAGGTCGAATTGCGGCTCGTCCGAACCCTGCCCGTAGAACTTGCGCAGCCAGCCCTTGTCCGGCGCCGCCCAGTCGTTCAAATACTCGGCCGCGGCCTTCGGAAAGACGTCGGGGCCGAGCCGCTCACGCAGGGCGAAAAGTTCGTCTTCCAGCGCTTCGGCCAGATCGGCCGCCACCATCACGCGCACATTGGGCGTGATGAACACGCGTTGCAAAAAGCTGGCGATCAGCGGCGCGTGGTCCGAGCGCAAGAGCCGCCACGCGGGATGGCGCAGGCGCAGCGTGTCGAGGGTGGCGAAATCGAGGGGCATGAGTGCAGTCGGGCCAGCAAACCGGTTCGTTGAACGCGCCGCCGGGAGCGCGACATTTGCACCGGTACCGTACGGCGGGAAAACCGGCTGGACGATTTTCGCTCACCCGTTGTTCGTCGCCCAGGATGCCCGGATTCGGCTGCAGCCAGGGCGGACCATGAGGATCAACGCTATCGGAGATCACGCGTTGACGTCGTGACGTCGTGACGTCGTGACGTCGTGACGTCGTGACGTCGTGACGTCGTGACGCGGTGGCGGCGGCGTGGCGTGGCGGCGTGGTTGCGCGGTGGTGGCGCCGATCATCCCGGCCAGCGCGATCACCCCTTTCGGGCGAATCAGTTCCCTGGGTGGGCGAGCGCCGCATTCGCCGAGCCGCACGATGTTCCACAGCGGAACAAGATCTTGCGTGCAAGCGGTGGTGCGGCCGAACCGGCGTCGGATTCGGCGCTGGGCGCGAAGCTGAAGTTGGCGCTCGACCGCCCGCAGATTTCGCCGTCGCCCTTGGACTGATGCGCCGCGGCTGAGGACGCAGCAACCGGCGCCGCCTGCGAGGAGTCGCCGCCGCGCGGCATGCTGACGGTGCCCGACATGGCGCAGCCCGACCAACTCAGCAGCGCCGCCAGGGCAAATTCCGAAAGCTTCATCCGATGTCCTTGATTGGCGTGGGTCGAGCGCCCATCCGGCTCGCACGCGATCGCAGTCTATGGCTCGCTCGGCGCGTCGCGATGCTGTTTTAGCAACGCGGCCGGCAGCAAGCATCGCTTTTTTCACGCTCACGCGAAAAGGATGCGCTCGCCTGAGACCCATCAGGCCGGGACGGAAAAAACAGCCGGTTCGTGCCGTGTCTGAAGCCGGGCACCAGCGCCAGCGACCGCGATTCGGCGCGCTGCGGGCATCAGAGACGGAAGATGCGTCGCGGCTGTTTCGCGCGCCACCGCGCCAGCAGCCGGGCCGTAATCGCCGTGCGCTCGGGTTCAGGCCTGCCGCGCAATTTGCTCATGCATTCCGCGGCTTCACACGGGCGGCACTGGCTGAACCATGCCTTGCCATCCTCGGCCATGTCTGGTGTGCTCGAGACGGCGCCGGGCGCAAGCAAGCAAGCAAGCAAGCAAGCGTGCCTGGTGCGATATAGGTTGGTCTGTACAACTCCGAGCGCGTGGGCGCGCCGCAGGTTGGGATGAGATGCAAGGCGGAATTCGCCGCCGATAGCCGAGCCGTGGGCAAGAATTTCAACGAAGCAGATCGCCCAATCCTGCGGATCCGCACGCCGCGACGGGTGTTGCAGACAATCCTCAAAACCAGGCATTGGCGGCGGAACCGCATTCGCGCATCACAAGAAAAAGCCTCAACTACAAAGCAGCAGTTGGGGCGTTGGAGTTTGGTGGAGCTGGCGGGATTTGAACCCGCGTCCGCAAGCCTTCTTCGAGCAGAT
>JBDTRV010000519.1:0-2618 GCA_039931475.1 Burkholderiales bacterium
GCAAGCAGAAGCGCGGCGCCGGCGGGGAAATCCAGTTGACCGACGGCATCGCTGGATTGATCGAGGACGAAGGCGTTTACGCCTACCAATACCAGGGCAAGCGTTACGACTGCGGCAGCAAGGAAGGCTTTCTCGAAGCGACCGTCGAACTCGCGCTGGAGCATCCGCAGGTTGGCGCCCACTTTCGCGAGTACCTGAAAAAGCTGAAGTTCTGAGCGGGTTCGGCGCAGCCAAGTGGCGAAACGTCTTCACTTCCATTTCAATAGCTTGAAACGACGGTGCGGCGAGCGTCAACGCCCGTTTTCATACTGAACACTGGCGTTTTCGGTCGAACCTGATCAACGAGCATGGACTATCCCGGCAATCTCTTCGTCGTCGCGGCGCCCAGCGGTGCCGGCAAGTCGAGCCTGGTCAATGCGTTGATGGAGGTGGATTCGCGGGTGCTTCCCTCGGTCTCGCACACGACGCGCTCGCCGCGCGGCCAGGAAAAGCACGGACGCGAATATTTTTTCGTCTCGCCGGCCGGCTTCGAGACCATGGTGCAAGCCGACGATTTCGTCGAATGGGCGCAAGTGCACGGGTATCGCTACGGCACGTCGAAGGCGGTGATCGAGAAGCGGATCGCGCAAGGAGCCGACGTGATCCTCGAGATCGACTTTCAGGGCGCGCTGCAGATCAAACGCACGTTCGCCAACGCGGTGCTGGTGTTCATCCTGCCGCCGAGTTGGGAGGAGTTGCGGGCCCGGCTGGAACGTCGTGGCGAGGATTCAGACGACGTGATTGCGCTTCGCCTGAAGAACGCGGCGAGCGAAATGGTGCAGGCGCACAAATTCGACTTCGTTATAATCAACGAGTTATTTGAGTTGGCGCTGTTCGATCTGAAAACGATTGTTCACGCGCAGCGTCTCAAGTTCGGCGCGCAACGCCGGGTTCGCGCCGAAACCTTCAAGTCGCTGAACATCCCGTGAACACACTTTGACTGACGGTCGCGCGAACAACGCCTTCCCGTCGTTCTTTCGAAAGCAGGAAAACATGGCACGTATCACCGTCGAAGACTGTCTCGAGAAAATCCCGAACCGCTTCCAACTGGTGCTTGCCGCCACTTACCGAGCGCGCATGCTGAGTCAGGGGCACGCACCCAAGATCGAAACCAAGAACAAGCCGTGCGTGACCGCGCTGCGCGAAATCGCCGAAGGCAAGATCGGGATCGAAATGCTTAAAAAGGTGCCAGGCTGAAGACCGGTTCTCACGCTTCTTCACTTCCCCCAAAAGCACCGCGCCGCGGTGCTTTTTTGTTGCCGGTTCGCACAAATGCTTGCATCGCGCTAAAGTGATGCGATGAGCGACATGCTGGACTTGGGGGCAACCGCCCTTCTTCGCCCGGTAAGCGGCGAAGATTTGAAAGTGGACGCGCCTGCCGCGCCCGCTGCGCTGCCGCCTGAATCGGCCGCCGCGAATGCCGCCGCCGCCAGCTTCGCCGCCTTGACCGACAGCCTCGATTATCTGGACGAGGCCAGCATAGAGCAAGTGCGCAAAGCCTATCGTTTTGCCGACACGGCGCATCTCGGTCAGTTGCGACACAGCGGCGAGCCGTACATCACGCACCCAATCGCGGTGGCCGCGCAATGCGCCACCTGGAAGCTCGACGCCCAGGCGCTGATGGCGGCGCTGCTGCACGATGCCCTGGAAGACTGCGGCGTCACCAAGCCGGAACTGATCGATTGCTTCGGCCTCCCGGTGGCCGATCTGGTCGATGGATTGACCAAGCTGGACAAGCTGCACTTCACCACCCGGGAAGAAAACCAGGCCGAGTCGTTTCGCAAGATGCTGCTGGCGATGGCGCGCGACGTGCGCGTGATCCTGATCAAGCTGGCCGATCGCACCCACAACATGCGCACGCTGGCCAGCCAGCCGCGCGAGAAGTGGCAGCGCATCGCGTCCGAGACGCTCGACATCTACTGCCCGATCGCGCACCGGCTTGGGCTGAACCAGACCTACCGGGAGTTGCAGGAGCTTTCGTTCCGACACCTGTACCCGTGGCGGCATCGCGTGATTTCCAAGGCGGTTGGAAAGGCGCGCAGCCGGCGCCGGGATCTGGTGAAGAAAGTGCAGCAAGACGTCGAGGCCGCGTTTGCCGGCGCCGGGATGGCGGTACGCATCTACGGCCGGGAAAAACCGCTGTATTCGATCTACCGCAAGATGCACGACAAGCACCTGTCGTTCGCGCAGGTGACCGACATCTACGGCTTCCGGGTCGTCGTGCCCAGCGTGATCGATTGCTACACCGGCCTTGGCATGCTGCACCAGATGTACAAGCCCGTGCCCGGCCGCTTCAAGGACCACATCGCGATACCCAAGCTCAACGGTTATCAATCGCTGCACACCACGCTGGTCGGACCCTCCGGCGTCAGCGTCGAATTTCAGATGCGAACCGAATCGATGCATGCGGTGGCCGAGTCCGGCATTGCCGCGCACTGGCTGTACAAGAACGAGGGCGAGGAAGCCACCGCTTCCGACCGGCTCGGCGCGCAATGGCTGCAATCGCTGCTCGACATTCAGGACGAAACGCGCGACGCGGCCGAGTTCTGGGACCACGTCAAGGTCGATCTGTTTCCCGA
>JBDTRV010000520.1:0-2599 GCA_039931475.1 Burkholderiales bacterium
GCTGGCCCAGCACCCACACCAGCCAGACGACGGTGGCGAACATCGGAAACGCCATAAGGCGCCGAAAGGTCTGCATCCACGCGCCGGGTTTAGGCAGCAGCCGCGCGAACGCAGGGACCAGGCTGGCGGCCAGATACGGCAGCGCCATGCCAACGCCGATCGCAGCGAACACCGACAGCGCCTCGGCCGCCGGCAGGCCGACCGCGAAGCCGAGCGACGCGCCCATGAACGGCGCGGTGCAGGGCGAGGCGATCGCCACCGCGAGCACGCCGGAGAGGAACGAGTTGACGACCGGGTTCTTTGCCTCGAAAGACACCACCGAGCGCGGCAGCAGCGCGCCGAATTCAAACAACCCGGCAAGGTTCAGCCCGATCACGGTGAACAGCACGGCCAGCGCCGCCACCATCGCCGGCGACTGAAGCTGAAAGCCCCAGCCAAGCTGCTCGCCGACCGAGCGCAACGCGAGCAGCAGCGCGCCCAAAGCGACGAAGCTCGCCACCACGCCGGCCGTGTACGCGAACCCCGCCAGCCGATGCCCGCGCCGGTCATCCGCATGGCGCGCGAAGCCGACCACCTTGATCGCGAGCACCGGGAACACGCACGGCATCAGGTTCAGGATCAGGCCGCCGATCAGCGCGCCGATCAAAGCCGCCGTCAAGGTTTTGTCCACTGAAGATGACGGCGTTGCCATGTTCCCTGCGCTCGCAGCGTTCGCCGCGAGCGCTGCCGTCAGCGCGGGCGGCACCGCCTGCACCTTGACCGGCGCGGTCGGCCAACCGCCGTCCAACTTGGCCTCGGTGCGCCAGGCCTTGCCGCCACCGTCGCTCAGCACCAGCGGGATCGCAGTCGGACTGCTACTCCGTTGCAGTGACAGCGGCAGCGACGCCGTCCACGTGTCGCCCTGCCAGCCCTGCTCGGGTGTGGCCGAAGGCTCGGTCAGCTCCGGCGTTTCAGGAAAAACGCCAAGCAGCTTGCCGCGCGCGGCGACCGGCAGGCCGGCAACCGTCAGTTGCAGCTTGCCATCCACCACCTTGGCCTCGGCCGGCCCGGCCAGCGGCACTGGCGCGGCCGCAAAGGCCGCCTCGAACGCCGCGCCATGGAGGGCCGTGCTGCTCTTGAGTGGAATCTTGAGCGCGAATTCGCCGTCTTCCGGAATGCATTCGGTCTTGCAGATCAGCCACGCGCCCTCGAGCTTGACTTCGAGTTCGTTGCCGAACAGCGGCGGCTTGTAGTCGGGCGAGATGGTGAGCGGCACCGGCAGTAGCACCGTGCCTTCGTAGCCGTAGTTGGCGAGGTCGCCGATCGGAATCTTCTTCGGCACCGGCCACGCGATCTCGCCGGCAGTAACGCCCTCCGGCAAGGTCCAGCGCAGTTGCGTCGGCAGGCCCGAGTCGCCCGGGTTCTTCCAATAGGTGTGCCAGTGCGGCTGGTGCGCCAGTTGCAGGCCGACCCAAACCGTGCGGCCGACGCCGACGCCATCGGGCGCATGGGCCAGCAGTTCGGCCCGCACCCGTTCGGTCTGCACGACCGAAGTGGCTGCGCGTCCTTGCGCGGCGCAGGCACCGGTGAACAGCAGCGCGGCCGCCAAGCCGAACACTGGCAACAGGCGCCCGGTGAACATTCGTGAAAGTTGAAGCATTGAATGAGGTTGTGCGAACCACGCGAAAGCGCGCCGATCAGGCAAGGAGTAGGTAACGC
This sequence comes from Burkholderiales bacterium, assembly GCA_039931475.1. Classification (GTDB taxonomy): domain Bacteria; phylum Pseudomonadota; class Gammaproteobacteria; order Burkholderiales; family Burkholderiaceae_C; genus JBBPYC01. Next base: position 1,699 of record JBDTRV010000520.1, read on the forward strand.
GGCGGTGCCCGTTGGAAAGGACCGCTGGCAATCCGCCGCTCAGGTCGGACCTGAGCGGGCGGCGACAAGTTCCGAGGAGCTTCTTTCTGAAAGGGTGGGACAGCCAAGCGACGATCACGGAACTATAGGGGCGATGCCTTGGCGGTCCCATACCCGTGCGGCTTCAACTGGAAACTTCAGGCAAGGAAATTGCTTACGTAATCCAGGGATCTTTCGCCAGATCGTCGGCTCGAAAAGGAGGTTGAACGACATGGCAGCACTTGATTCGTTCTTGACGACCACTTTGAGTCCGTGGGCCGAGCGCCTGCGCGTCACCGCCAATTTGCCGGTGCTGCTGCGCTGGTGCCTGGATTCACCCTCGCAGGCGCCCGATTTGTCGACCGCGCCGGCGTTCAAACTGGGCGACTTCACCGAGCCTCGGGTCGAAATCCGCATCAGGGACCGGGGCGCGCTGCCGCTGTTGCTGTCCCCGAGCCTCGACAACCTCGGCCGCGCCTATGTGGAAGGGCTGATCGACCTGATCGGCTCGGCGCAGGACCTGGTCGCGGTGGCCTGGCGTCTGGCCGAATCCGGCGCGAGCGACCTCGGCCGGCGGGCGCGCCGAGGACCGCTGGCGGGCCTGTTGCACCCGTTCGGCGTTGGCGCCGGCCGCTTGCGCCCGCCGCGCGAGGGGCGCCACACCCAGGCGAGCGACCGGGAAGCGATCCACTACCACTACGACGTCTCCAACGAGTTCTATGCGCAGTGGCTGGACCCGGCCATGGTCTATTCATGCGCATACTTCGAGAACGGCGACGAAACGCTGGCCGAGGCGCAGATCAAGAAGATCGACCACATCCTGACCAAGCTGCGTCCGGCCAACGACCGATTTCCGTTCGTGCTTGCGATAGGACGCCTGCTG
>JBDTRV010000521.1:0-2579 GCA_039931475.1 Burkholderiales bacterium
TCGTGCTGCTGATTCCGCCGATTCCGCTGCCGGCGCCGCTGTTCGTGGCGCTGTACGGACTGATCGAACTGACGCTCGGCGTGACCGGCAGCGCAAGCGGCATCGCCCACTTCGCGCACCTGGGCGGGTTGCTCGGCGGATGGCTCGTGATGCGCTACTGGCGCGGCCAGATCCCGTTCCGCCCGCGAGGCTAGCGCCGGCCGCGCCGAGGCCCCGGGATGGCTGGGCAGCGAACCGGCGAGCGACCGCCACGATCGCCCGCGCCGGCTTCAACGATCAAGAAAAAATGAACAAAAAAAGCCATTTCTGCCTGTGTATTGGTCGTTTGTACCTATCAACCATATAGCAAACGCGTGCTGACCACCCTACTCAGATACCGAAGCCGGCTGCAGCAGGTATTCCGATTCTCGGACCAGCATTCGATGCTGCTCTGGGCCGCCGTGGTCGGACTCACCGGCGCGCTGGCAACGATCGGGTTTCGCGAAAGCATCCGCGGGGTGCAATGGCTATTGGCCCGGCAAAGCGGCTCGGAGGTCGAGATCGCCAGGAGCCTTCCGTGGGCCGTGCGCTTGTTGGTCCCAGCCGTCGGTGGCGTGTTGGCCGGCGGCTTCCTGCTTTGGGCCAGGCGCTTCGCGATCCGGACGGCATCCGACTACATGGAGGCGATCGCGATTGGCGATGGCCACATCTCGGTGCGGCAAAGTCTGCTGCGCAGCCTGTCGTCGCTGTGCACGATCGCGAGCGGCGGCTCGATCGGCCGCGAAGGCTCGATGGTGCAACTGGCTGCGATGGCGGCCTCGACCATCGGGCGCGCCACCCACTTCGATCCGCCACGTCTGCGGCTACTGGTGGCTTGCGGCGCGGCCGCGGGGCTCACATCGGCCTACAACGCGCCGATCGCGGGTGCGTTCTTCGTCAGCGAGATCGTGCTGGGATCGATCGCGATGGAGAGCTTCGGCCCGCTGTTGATCGCATCGGTGGTGGCCAACATCACGATGCGCGAATTTCCGGGCTACCACCCGACCTACCTGATGCCGGCGTTTCCGCCGATCTTTGGTGTGGAGGTGCTGTTCTTCATCGGCCTCGGCATCCTCTGCGGCATTGCTTCGCCCCAGTTCCTGCGCCTCTTGGGTTTTTCAAAAAGCAGCTTCGGGCGGATCACGTGGCCGCTCCCGGTGCGGCTCGGCCTGGGCGGTTTGCTGGTCGGCCTGATCTCGGTCCAGGCGCCGCAGGTCTGGGGCAACGGCTACAGCGTGGTCAATTCGCTGCTGCACACGCAATGGGCCTGGTCGGCGGTGCTGCTCGTGCTGGTCGCCAAGGTGCTCGCGACCGCGTTCACCACGGGCTCGGGCGCGGTCGGCGGCGTGTTCACGCCGACGCTGTTCGTGGGCGCGTCGGTCGGCTATCTGGTGGGGTTCGGCGTGCACACGCTGTTCCCATCGGCAACGTCGGAGCCGTTTGCCTATGCGATCGTGGGCATGGGCGCGTTTCTAGCGGCGGCGACCAGCGCGCCGCTGATGGCGATCCTGATGATCTTCGAGATGACCTTGAGCTACCAGGTCGTGCTGCCGCTGATGCTGGCCTGCGTGGTGGCCTACTTCGTCGCGCGCTCGATCAACGAAACCTCGATGTATGAAATCACCATCAGGCGCAACCGCGATGCGAAGGCACTGCTGCAACTGCGCGGCACGCTCATGAGGGATTTGGTCAAGCCGGCCGAAACGGTGTTGCCGCTCGATGCGAGCTTTCAGGAGCTGTCGAAAATGTTCCTCGAATATCCGGTCAAGCACATCTTCATCGTCGACGGGCGAAATCGCTTGCAGGGCGTGGTCGCGCTGCGGGATGTGACTTCGGCTCTGCTTGCGCATGACGACACCAGCGTACGGCGCGCGGCCGATCTGCTGCGGCGCGACCTGGTGCCGGTGCTCACGCCGGGGATGTCGCTGGGTGAAGCATTGCAGCACTTCGTGACGTACTCGGGCGAGCGCCTGCCGACGGTGGCCGATGCTGGTTCGCGGGAGTTGATCGGCGTGGTCTACAAGTCGTCGTTGCTAGATGCGTATTTCAGGATGAACCGTTCGGATGACTGAACGTCGGCTTCGCCCTGAGCGAGACGAAAAGGTAACGCGGCCCCGCCGAAGTTGTCTCGATCGAAGCCGAATCCGCCCTTTGCGCCCCGGCACCGCTGGAACGGGTCAAAACGGCATTCGTGACACAGGAAAATACCGAATGTACCTATCGGTAGTTTGTTGAATTATCTGGCCTCCGGTGGGAAGATGGTGCAGGAGGTGACTGAGTCATGACTGCTCAAGATTCCTGCCGACCGGTGCCCCAGCCGCTTGAGGACTATGCGGCGCAGTTCGATTCCGTACTGCACACGCCCGCGCAGCGGCGCGGCTTTCGCGCGTACCTGGCCGGACTGCTGCTGCCCAGGGATCGCAACAAGACGCTGACGGCGCTGGCCGGCGCCGAGCCTTTTGTCCAGGCGCAGGCTGCAGCCGTGCAGCGGCTGCAGTTCTTTCTTCGTGGTGCACCGCCAGCATGCCGACGGGACCTTGGAACCAGTCTCGGCTGCTGAG
>JBDTRV010000522.1:0-2577 GCA_039931475.1 Burkholderiales bacterium
ACTGCACCAGGTTGTAGGTGAAGCTGTCGTAGTTGTCGATCATGAGCAGTTTCATCGCGGTTCTCTTTGGCGTGAATACTTGAAGGGGGTGCGGCCGCTTAGGGGGGCAAGGCTGCGGGCCGCGTGCGAAAAGCTAACGCGGCCGGCGCCAGCGAAAGTCGCGGTCGAAAGCGTCTTGCTGCATGATCGTTGCATTGTAGTGAGCGGACTTTTCTTGCATTACCTTTGCCCATGATCAAACTCGCCCAAGCGCCGAACATCGCCATCGCATCCCTTTGGGCCGAATTCTTGAAGAACGCCGGCATCGATGCGTCGGTGCAGCGCTTTTATCTGGGCGCTGCCGCCGGCCACCTGCCGCCGGACCAATGCCTGCCCGAGGTGTGGGTCGCCGACGCCGAGCAGGAGGCGCAGGCCCGTGCGCTGCTGGCCCAATTGGCCGATGCGCCGCAGCGGCGCTGGCAATGCGCCTGTGGCGAGCAGGTCGAGGGCGGCTTCGAGCAATGCTGGCGCTGCGGGCGGTTGATGCCAGCTGGCACGCTTTCGCTATGATTTAGAGAGCTGTCGAGGCCCATCTAGCAATCGGAAACGGCACTTTTTGCTATTTTTTTCTGATCCGGCAGCGCGATCCGCGGCTTTCGTCGATCTAAACGAGCAAGCGCTCGATGCAAGGGGCCATGGCCTTGTTGGCGGCCCCGGGGCGGTCCGAGATGAAGGGCGATCATGCCGATGGAACGCAAGCAAGCCGCCAAAAAATCATTCAAGCCCGATGCGGCATCCGCGCACCCGCCGGCACTTCTGTCGGGTGGCAACCCACAAATCGCGAAGGGCGATGGCCCTGCGCCGGTCGAGGCGTACATCGCGGCCATGGCAGGATGGAAAAGCGAAGTCGGCCGCCGGCTCGACCAGCTCATCGTGAGCGCCGCCCCAGGGACGCGCAAAGCCGTGCGCTGGAACAGCCCCTTCTACGGCATCGAGGGCAAGGGCTGGTTCCTCTCGTTCCACTGCTTCACGAAGTACCTCAAGGTCACGTTCCTCAACGGCACGTCGCTGCGCCCCCTGCCGCCCGTTGAATCCAAGGTCCGGAATGTGCGCTACCTCCATATTCACGAGCACGATCGGATCGACGAGGAGCCGTTCGCGAACTGGGTCAGGCAGGCGTCGGAGCTACCTGGTGAAACCCTGTTTTGATGAGCGATGGGCAGCCGCTTCGAGTCGCCCCGCATGCTTGCGGCAACGACGAAATACATGCGCGCGTCGCTGTCCAGTCGCTGTTCCATCATCTTCCAGACGCTATCATTCCAGAAGCGGACAAACTAGCATCAGCGCGCGGAAAAGGCCTGTTTCGTTCACATTTCGGTTACTTCCAGCGCACGCATTCGAGATCGACGCTGACCCGCCCGTTGCCGATCGTGAGCACCTGCTCCTGCACCGTGGCTTGCAAGCTCATGCTGCGTTCGGCCAATGCGCCCAACGCCCGCGCCGCGTCGGTGGGCACGCGATACACAGACAGGTTTGAAAGCCGCGCGACCTTGCTTTCGATGCCGCGCCACCAGAGTTCGGCGCCGGAGCCGAAGGGGTAGACCAGCACCTGATCGGCCTTGCCGCACGCTTTAGCGATCGGTTTTTCCTCGGGCTGGCCGACCTCGATCCAAAATCGTTTGCGGCCGGTGAAGTCGGTCAGCATCACGTCGGGCTCGTCGGGGCTCGACAGGCCCGCGCCAAACGCGAGCGTTCCATCTCCATTGCACAGGTCGCGCAGTTTGTGGGCGTTGAGCGCAAGCGCCGCGAGCCGCACCATCATGCGTTCGTCGGTCTCGCTCGGATGGCGTGCCAAGGTCAGCGCGTGGTCGGCGTAGTGCTCGTGGTCGATGTCGGCCAACTGCACGTTGGCCTTGAAGATCGTGGCTTTGAGCGCCATGCGCGTTGGCGATCGTCCGCGCTACAGGCGGCGTGCCAGGTCCGCCGCCATGCCGGTGTAGCTCGCTGGCGTCATCGCGAGCAGCCGCTCTTTCTCGGCGCCCGGGATCTCGAGCGAGCGGATCAACTCGTGCAGCACCTGGGCCGTCACGCTCTTGCCGCGCGTGGCCTCCTTGAGCTTGTCATAGCCGCCGACGACGCCGAAGCGCCGCATCACGGTTTGGATCGGCTCGGCCAGCACTTCCCACGAGGCGTCGAGATCGGCCTCGAGCGCCTGTGTGTTCAGCTCCAGTTTGTCAAGGCCCGTGAGCAGCGACTGCCAGGCCAGTTGCGCATAGCCGAGCGCCACACCCATGTTGCGCAGCACGGTGGAATCGGTGAGATCGCGCTGCCAGCGGCTGATCGGCAGCTTTTCCGACATATGCCTGAGCAGCGCGTTCGACAAGCCCAGATTGCCTTCGGCGTTTTCGAAGTCGATCGGGTTGACCTTGTGCGGCATCGTCGACGAACCCACCTCGCCTTCCTTCAGCCGCTGCTTGAAGTAGCCCAGGCCCACGTAACCCCAGGTGTCGCGCGCCAGGTCGATCAGGATGGTGTTGGTGCGCGCCACGGCGTCGAACAGCTCGGCCATGTAGTCGTGCGGCTCGATCTGGATGCTGT
>JBDTRV010000523.1:0-2562 GCA_039931475.1 Burkholderiales bacterium
CCCGCGAGCACCAACGCTGTCAAAACCTGCATCATTCCTCCACTTGCAAGATCGCGAGAAAGGCTTCTTGCGGTACTTCGACCGAGCCGATCTGCTTCATTCGCTTCTTGCCTGCTTTTTGCTTCTCGAGCAGCTTTTTCTTGCGCGTGATGTCGCCGCCATAACACTTGGCGATCACGTTTTTGCGAAGCGCCTTGATTGTCTCACGCGCGATCACGTTGGCGCCGATCGCGGCCTGGATTGCAACGTCGTACATCTGGCGCGAAATGATCTCGCGCATTTTGGCAACCACGGCACGCCCGCGATACTGCGATTGGGTGCGGTGCACGATGATTGAAAGCGCATCGACCTTTTCGCCGTTCAGAAGAATGTCGACCTTGACCACGTCGGACGCGCGAAATTCCTTGAACACGTAATCCATGGAAGCATAACCGCGCGAAACCGACTTCAACTTGTCGAAGAAGTCGAGCACGATCTCGCCGAGCGGAATCTCGTAGGTCAGCATCACCTGCCGACCGTGATAAGCCATGTTCAACTGCACGCCACGCTTCTGATTCGCCAAGGTCATCACGGAGCCGACATGTTCCTGCGGCATGTACAGGTGTACGGTGACGATTGGCTCGCGGATTTCGGCGGTGCGTCCCAGATCGGGCATCTTGGCCGGGTTCTCGACCATGATGACTTCGCCGTCGTTCTTGACGACCTGATAGACCACGCTCGGCGCGGTGGTGATCAGATCCTGATCGAACTCGCGTTCCAGCCGCTCCTGCACGATCTCCATGTGCAACAGGCCGAGAAAGCCGCAGCGAAAACCGAAGCCGAGCGCCTGCGACACCTCCGGCTCGTAGTGCAGGGATGCGTCGTTGAGCTTGAGCTTCTCGAGCGAATCGCGCAGAGAGTCGTACTGATTGGCTTCGGTCGGATATAGGCCCGCGAACACCTGCGGCTGGATTTCCTTGAAGCCGGGCAGCGCCTGGGTTGCGGTGAACGCCGCGCCGCCACTGCCCGATTTGATGAGGGTCACGGTATCGCCGACCTTCGCCGCCTGCAACTCCTTGATGCCGGCGATGATGTAGCCTACTTCTCCGGCTTCGAGCGATTCGCGCGGGGAGGTTGCGGGTGTGAACACACCCAGGTTGTCGGCGTTGAACATTGCGCCCGAGGCCATCAGCTTGATGCGCTCGCCCTTCGCGAGCCGCCCGTCGACCACACGCACCAGCATCACGACGCCGACGTAGGTGTCGAACCAACTATCGATGACCATCGCGCGCAACGGGCCTTCGGCGTTGCCGCGCGGCGCAGGAATGCGCGCGACGATCGCTTCGAGAATCTCGTCGATTCCCATGCCGGTCTTGGCCGAGCACGCGATTGCGTGCGAGGCATCGATGCCGATCACATCCTCGATCTCGCTCCTCGCGTTGTCGGGATCAGCCTGCGGCAAATCCATCTTGTTGAGCACCGGCACCACTTCGACGCCGAGGTCGAGTGCGGTGTAGCAGTTGGCCACCGTCTGCGCTTCGACGCCCTGGCTCGCGTCGACGACGAGCAGTGCACCTTCACACGCGGACAACGAGCGACTGACTTCGTATGAGAAATCGACGTGACCCGGTGTGTCGATCAGATTCAGGTTGTAGATGACGCCGTCCGCAGCCTTGTAATGAAGAGCCGCCGTCTGCGCCTTGATCGTGATGCCTCTTTCTTTCTCGATATCCATCGAGTCCAGCACCTGCGCTTCCATCTGCCGGTCGGACAAGCCGCCGCAGCGCTGGATCAGCCGGTCGGCAAGCGTGGACTTGCCGTGGTCAATGTGCGCGATGATCGAAAAATTTCTTATGTGTTTCATCAACTAACTGCTACAAGTGCGCGCGGTAGAACGAAAAAAGGGCGCGCCATGAATGGACGCGCCCTGAACCAACAATCCGTGGCAACTGCGATGGTTGGCCTTTCATTGTAGGCAAATCGGGCCGGCCGTACTGCGCGAAAGGTCGGCCCGGATGCTTGTTGCCACCTGGCAACGGCCGATTTACTCACAGCTTATCCACAGATCAGCGCAGGCCTTGGGCATCGACTCTGCGTGAACTGGCGCGTATCGGCGAAGCTCGGTCGCTCAAACGCCGCCAATTGCGCATGGTGAATTCACAAAGCCGCTATATGCAAAAACCAGCGACTTCGCGGAGGCCATTCTATCTGGATCGGTACATTGGATGAGCGTCGCAGCGAGCTTGCCACATCAGCGCAAGACTTCGTTCGATAGCTATCGTCGATCAAAAACTATTTCTGATATTTTTTTCTTCGACGACATCGCTCGGCCCGACGTCCCGGCGCGGCCAACCGCGCGCTCGGCCGTCTGCCTTTCCGCACTGAGTTCACTCGGACTCATCGCGGCTCACTGGGGCCGTATCAGCGCGTATTGCGCCCATTCGCCCCGCCGATACAGCAGGTTGATTGGCTTGCTCTTGTCGGCCAACGCCACCGCCGCTTCGAACTCGCGCAAGCTTGCCACCTCGTTGTTGGCCACCGCCACGATCACGTCGCCCTCGCGCAGGCCGGCCCGCTCGGCGG
>JBDTRV010000524.1:0-2557 GCA_039931475.1 Burkholderiales bacterium
AGCATCTTGGTGTAGCCGTAGTAGCTGTCGACGCCGTTGCCGGTGATGTCGTAGAGGCGCTCGAGATCGACGTGGGCGCGGACCCAGTCGACCTCGTCCTGCGCGCGCCGGTCCATCCAGATCAGGCACGGATACAGCGCCTTGCCGTCGGCATCGACAGGAATGCCGCTGCCGCCGTACAGGCTGCCGACGCACAGCGCGCGCACCGACTCCGGCGCAACGCTTGATTGCTGCAACACGCCGTGGATGCACTGTTCCACCGCATCGAGCCACACATCGGGCCACTGCTGCGCCCACAACGGACGCGGTCTTTCGACCTGATAGCCACGCGCGCACTGGGTCACGATCCGGCCATCGGTGCGCACGAGGACCGCCTTGGTGCTCTGGGTGCCGATATCGACACCGATGACATGACCGGCCGGTGCGTTCATTCTTTCGCGACGCGATCCGGCATGAGCAGCACCTTGATCGAGTCGAGCGAATTGGCCAGCGCGAATGCGCGCTCCCACTCGCTCAACGAAAAGTCATGCGTGACGATGCCGCGCGAGGTCAGCAGGCCGCGCACCATCAAGTCGATCACGATCTCGTAGCAATAGGGGCCGAGATGGGCGCCGCGCACGTCCAGTTCCTTGCGGTCGCCGATGATGGACCAGTCGACCGTGGTGTCCTTGCCGAACACGCTGAATTCGACGAAGCGGCCAAGCTTGCGGATCAACTCAAGCCCCTGCGTGACGCCAGCCGGCACCCCCGTCGTCTCGATGTAGACGTCGCAGCCGTAGCCGCCGGTCAGCCCATCGACGATTTGCTTCGCATTGTCTTCAGCCGGATTGATTGTCACGTCGGCGCCGAAGGCTTTGGCCAATCCCAGCCGCTGCGGCACCATGTCGATCACCACCAGCTTCTTGGGCGTTTTGAGCTTCGCGATCTGCACCATGCCCAGACCGAGCGGTCCGGCGCCGGCGATTACCACCACGTCGTCGAGTTGGATGTCGGCCCGGTTCACCGTGTGCACCGAGCAGGCCATTGGCTCGATCATCGCCGCATCGCCGACCGAGAGACTTTCAGGAATCTTGTGCACGCGGGAGGTGGGCGGCAGACGCATGTAGTCGGCCATGCCGCCGTCGGCCACTACCCGCTGAAAACCGAAGATGTTGTGCACCTCGCACATGTGGTACTTGCCCGAAGTGCAGTAGCGGCACTTGTTACACGGCACGATCTGCTCGGCGATCACGCGGTCGCCGATCGCAACCCCGAAATGCTGCTCCGCGCCGAGACCGGCCTCGACCACATAACCAAAGAATTCATGGCCAGGGATCACCGGCGCCTTGACCCACGCCGGCTTGCCGTCGCCGCCCCAGAACATGGCGGCACCGTAATGGCATTTGCAGTCGCTTGCGCAAATGCCGCAGGCAGCGATCTCGATGATCAGCTCGTTGGGCCCGGCGACCGGTTTGGCGACCCGTTCGAGCCGGTAGTCCAAGGGCGCGTGGCAGACCACTGCTTGCATGTCGGTGGCAATCTCGTTCATGGTGTGCATTTAGTTACGGCTCAAGGAAAGGCGCTGCCCTCAGCCGCGCGACGGGCGGTCGCACGAACCAGCTTCGAGGCGATCCGCGCGGCGAACTCAGTCGAAGCGTCGGACGCGGCGTTCGGGCGGTGGTAGCTCCGGAACCGGGATGGCGGCATGGACTTCAACGACGGAAACTGACGGCTGGAGTCAGACAGGTTGCTGAAGCCGCAGGCATGGCGGACTGCAGTGATCGGCTGCTCGGACGCGACCATCAGTTCGCGCGCGCCGTTCACGCGCAGTGCAACCGGCTGCCGGTCAAGAATCTCGCCGACCCAGTTGTGGGGCAGGTTCGGATCCACCATGAAAAGCCGGCCTGGGCTGAAAGCTCCGCTCTCGGCGCCGACGAGGAAGCGCCCCGTGGTGTTGGCAATCAGGTTGTTCTCGTATTTCGGACGGAAGTGCCAGAGGACCGTTTCGCAAGGATAGTCGCGCGCCCAGACCTTGAACGACTCCTGTTCCTGGATACCGACGGGTTCGAGATAAGGTGACACGGCGCTATCTGGTGGATTCATGGCTAACGCGGGGCGCAGCTTCAACGTCGAGGGATCTCGGCCAGGGTACGAACCGCGGACGCCGATCTCTACACCGACGAGGCTATTTCACCGATACTTTCCCTGCATAGAGGGTATGTACTGATAAAGCGGATCTTCGGTATCCCTCCTGCACCGCCACCAGCAACTCGTGGATCGTAAGTTTCCACGGGCCAGGCGTCGCATCAAACGGTCATCACAGCTGGCTGGCTGATTTAGTGCTGTTTTTGTAGCAAGTCAGGACCAATGCACTAGACGGCGAACTTCTGGAACGCGGCACCAAGGACATCGCGGCCAATTTCGATTGCTCCTTGTAGGCCACTTGACGGCTGTTGTCGCGACAGTATCTGATGGCCGGCAAGTGCTCTCGGCAGGCAATACCTGACCCGACCAACTCGAAGGAGCCTCACCATGAATCCACTCGGCGTACACGCCCTCGTCTGGGCCGGCGACCTAA
>JBDTRV010000525.1:0-2554 GCA_039931475.1 Burkholderiales bacterium
TTCCACGGGTTGCGCGCGGCCGGGTGAAAGCTCGACAGGCCCGACGACAGCATCCCGTAGTCGGGCATCGTGGTCTTGCAAACAAGAATGGCGCCGGCTTCGGCCAGGCGTGCCGCCGGCGGAGAGTCCACGGAGGCGGGCGAAAGCGCGACCGCGGCCGTGCCCAGCGGCATCGGATCGCCGGCGGTCGCGATGTTTTCCTTGATCGTGACCGGCACGCCGTCGAGTGGCCCTGCCGGTTGGCCGCGCCGCCAACGCTGCTCGGCTTGTTGTGCGGTTTGCAGCAACGAGGGCTCGGAGCGCAGCAGATAGGTCGCGCGCAAATGCGGTTCCCAAAGCTCGATGCGTTGCAGCACCGAGCGCAGTACTTCGACCGGCGAAAGCCGGCCCGCCGCGTAACCGGCGATCAGATCGCCCGCGCTCAAGTCGCACAGGGCTTGTGATTTTTCAGTCATGGCTTCCTCCTTGCAGCAGCAGGCAATCGAACAGATCGCCGCGGCACACAGGCTTCAGGCGCCGTCCGCGGGCAGGGTCTGAAACCCGATGCCCTCGTAGCGCGCAAACTCGCCGATGCGGAACATGCGGCGCCCGTCGACGACGAGCGGATCGGCTCCCATCGTGGCCAGTATCTTGGGCAAATCGCGAAACTCCGGCCACGCCGTGACCGCCACCACCACTTCGGCGTCGGCAACGCACTCGGAAAGGGAATGGGAATATTCGATGCCGACTGACCCCAGCTCGGCTTGGCCGGTCTGTTGGGCGACCGGATCGAACGCGCGCAGCTTGGCGCCCTTCGCTCGCAACTGGCGCACCAGCGGCAGCGCGGGCGATTCGCGCACGTCGTCGGTCCCCGCCTTGAACGCGAGACCGAGCACGGCGATCCGCAGGCCGGCAACATCAGGGTGGTGTTTTTCGATCAGTTCGATCAGGCGATTCGGCTGGTCTTGATTCGTGTCGATCACCGCGCGAAGAAGGCGCATGGAGCTGTTCTTGCGCTCACCGTATTCGATCAGCGCCTTCACATCCTTCGGAAAACAACTGCCGCCAAAGCCGCTGTTGGCCGCCACGTAGTTCGTCATCTGGGGCTTGATTCGGGTGCCGTCGGCCAGGATCGGCGAGAAGCGGGTGTCCAGGCACACACCACGAAGCACCTCGACCACGTCCACGTCGCCGACCTTCATGCACAGGTTTCCGATCTCGTTGGCGAACGAGATCAAGGTTGCGAGGAGCGAATTTGCCGCGTACTTGATCATCTCCGCCGTTCGCGGGGAAGTGTGAAGCTTGTCGACCGCCGGAAAGCACTCGTAGAGCTGGCCAAGCACGTCGCGCGAGCGATCGTCGATGCCGCCGAGCACGATTCGGCTTGGCTGCATGAAGTCGGCGATTGCCTCGCCCTCGCGTAAAAACTCGGGATTCATGCCGACGCCGAAATCGCGCCCCGCCTTTTTCCCCGAATGCTGTTCGAGCAGCGGCAGCACCACCTCTTCGGTGGTGCCGGGCACGACCGTGCTCTTCACGATGACGACGTGATAGCCGTCCTTGTTCGCGAGCGCCCGGCCGATCTGCCGCGCCACCTCGCGGATGTAGGTCAGGTCGATCGCGTAGCCGTCGAACGGCGTGCCGACCGCGATCATCGTCAGGTCGCTGTGGATGACGGACTGCTCCAGATCGAGGCTTGCCACCAGCTTTTTCGACGCGACCAGACGCTGCAACATCGGCGCCAGCCCAGCTTCGTAAATCGGCGGCTCACCGGCGTTGATCCGCTCGACCTTTTCCCGCACCACGTCCACGCAAACCACATCGTGGCCCTTGTCGGCCAGACAGACTCCGGACACCAGCCCAACATAGCCGGTTCCGACGATCGAGACTCTCATCTACGGGTCGCCACGTCCTGCCGGTGCGCGCATCCGCCGCCTGCGCCGAGGATGGCGAAAGTGCGCGTTGCGCTGGGGCCGGACACTAACTCCACGAAAGCGCCGACAAGTCGTTCACGAACAGCGGCATGTCCTTCCAGAAGCCATTGAGCTTCTTGTTGGCCACGGTGAGCCACTGCGGCTGGAACAGGAACACGTTGGCCGCGTCGTCTGCCAGCAACTTCTGGGCGTCGCCGAGCAGCTTGTTGCGCTCGGGGCCGCCGGGCATCGTCCTGATCTTGTCGTATAGAGCGTTGAACTTGTCGGAGTGGTAGCCCCAGTAGTAATCGGGTTTAGCGTAATTGCCGAGATCGAACGGCTCGACGTGCGAAATGATCGTGAGGTCGTAGGTGCCCTTGCCGAAGGTACCGGACAGCCACTGCGCCCACTCGACATTCTCGACCTTCGCGATGATGCCCACCTTCGCCAGTTCCGCCGCGATCACTTCGCCGCCCTGCCGCGCGTAGGCCGGGGGCGGCAAGGTCAGCGTCAGTTCGAGAGGCGTTTTCACGCCCGCTTCCTTGAGCAGCGCCTTGGCGTTCTCCACGTTGTAGGGGTTGACTCCCGTGGTGTCCACATAGCCGGCCGCGCCTGGCACATAGTGGCTGCCGATCGGCACGCCAAAGCCTTCGACCGCGCCT
>JBDTRV010000526.1:0-2550 GCA_039931475.1 Burkholderiales bacterium
GTGGATCGAGCTGGTCACGGGCAGGCGGTTGGTTACGCGCAAGGTGATCTCGTCGCCCTCGCGCCAGCGCAGCAGCGGCGCGGGGATCGAGCCGTTGACCGTGGTGCCGATGCGCGAACGGCCGGTGAAGTTGACCGGCGTTTCGCCGATCGTGAGGTCAAATTCGGTGCCGGCCAGAACGTTGCGGTTGGCCAGCGTCGGCTCCGCGGAACCCGACGATGGCCACAAGCCGAGACCGGCAAGCGCGCTGGCGGCGCCGACCCCCGAAACAAATTGTCGGCGTGACGGCGCGAACGCGCGGCCACGAGCCGAAAGAATACGGTGAGATGACATCAAAAACTCCGAATGAACGATCCTTGGCCGCCTGCGCGCAGCGGCGCAAGTGGTGACCCAAGACAAGAAGCGCGGCCGACCTGCGTCACAGGCGCGGCAACACGCGAGAAGACTAATTCCAATCCCACATCAACCGTGCACTGGCGGCGGCTTTGCTGGCCGTACGTCAGTACTGTCCGCGCTTCGCCTTCGCGTTCACGACTGAGCTGGAAATGGAATCAGGCGATCGGGGGTCGGACCAGGCGCGCCAGCGCTGGCGAGATGTAGCCAGAGATGCGGAACGCCACTTGGCTTTCCGTGCGGGCAAATGGCGCTTCGCTGCGCACATAAGCGTACACGGCCAGCCCGCCCGAGCTGCAATGCGCGTTGCACCCCGATTTGCAGCAGTCGTGCGATTGCGATTGCGCATCGGCTGCCTGCCCGCTGGCGGCAGCAGCCGAGTGTGGCTGCGCGGCACCCACCGTGCTCGTTTCATCGGCCGGATGACACGGCGTTTTCACAGGCGCCGCCGCAACCGCTTCCGCGACTGCCTGAGCGACCCTGGCGGGCATTGCGCCGGCCACGGCAGTACTCGCGCCATTGAACAACAGCGCGAACATCAACAGCCAGTACCAACCGAGCCGCAACAAGGTCATTGATCAATGCTCACGACGGCACGGCCCAGACGGTGGCATGAATCATCCATGAGCGAATCGTGGAGCTTCCCACTGGGTCAAGGTCAAGCAATCTCCTTCATTTCCGCGTTCGCAGCGTGGTTGAGCGGCGCACTTGAACGTGGCCCCGGGTGTGAAGAACGCCGGCCGGGATCCGCGAAGACGTCTTGTGAAGTGGCCCACCGGCCGTTGGTATCCGCGGCCGCACGCGCGTCCGGCGCCCATTGGCGCGACACGCCTCCGGCAAAGGGCTTGGATGCCCCCAGATCGACAGTTGGCGCGATAAAACCTAAAATCTGCGGTTGCCTCGTTTTTCGCATGTGCAAAGCGAATGGCGTTAATCCACGCGGAGAGCCAGCCGCCCTGGCGATCCAATGGCAATCACCGGCGCTTTTCGCCGCTGAACCTGCTCCACTTTCATCCATGAACGCCCCCATCGACGTCTCCTTCTTCGCTCGCGCCGCCAAGCCGCTTGCCAGCTACCGCAAGCACTGGGCCGCGCGTTTCGGCACCGCGCCGATGCTCCCGATGAGCCGCGTGGAAATGGAGCGGCTCGGCTGGGACAGTTGCGACATCATCATCGTGACCGGCGATGCCTATGTGGACCACCCGAGCTTCGGCATGGCGGTGATCGGGCGGGCGCTCGAAGCGCAGGGTTTTAGAGTCGGCATCATCGCGCAGCCGGATTGGCAGAGCGCCGATCCATTCAAGGCGCTGGGCAAGCCGAACCTGTTTTTCGGCGTCACGGCTGGCAACATGGATTCGATGATCAACCGTTACACCGCTGATCGCAAGATCCGCAGCGACGACGCCTACACCCCCGGCGACGTCGGCGGCAAGCGACCAGATCGCGCGGCCATCGTCTACAGCCAGCGCTGCCGGGAAGCGTATAGGGAAGCGCCGATCGTGCTCGGCGGCATCGAGGGTTCGCTGCGACGCATCGCGCACTACGACTACTGGTCTGACAAGGTGCGGCGTTCGATCGTGGTCGATGCGAAGTGCGACCTGCTGCTGTACGGCAACGCCGAGCGCGCGATCGTCGAGATTTCGCATCGCCTCGCGAAAGACGAGCCGATCGGGCAGATCACCGACGTGCGCGGCACGGCTTTCTTCCGCCGCGCCTCGCCTGAAGGCTGGTTCGAGATCGACTCGACCGAAGTCGATCGGCCGGGCCGCATCGAGGATCACGTCAATCCCTATCAGACGACTTCGGAGCAAGCGGCCGGGCAGGGACAAACGTGCGCGAAGGAAGAGGGCGGCGCGCCGCCTGATCCGACACTCCAACCGCTCACGTTTTCGCCCAACCCGAACCTTTCGAGCCGGCTTAAAGTTCCGCCGCGCGACCGCACCGTGATCCGCCTGCCGAGCTACGAACAGGTCAAGTCCGACCCGGTGCTGTACGCCCACGCGAATCGCGTGCTGCACCTCGAAACCAACCCAGGCAACGCGCGCGCTTTGGTGCAGGCGCACGGTGAGGGCGCAACGGCGCGAGACGTCTGGATCAACCCACCGCCGATTCCGCTGACCACGGCCGAGATGGATCATGTGTTCGATCTGCCGTATG
>JBDTRV010000527.1:0-2533 GCA_039931475.1 Burkholderiales bacterium
GAACGGCATCTTGCTGTACAGCCAAGGATTGACCGCGTGCGTGGCGGTGGCGGCGATGCCGATGGTGGTGCCGTCGGGCGTGGCCTTGGCAACCGCATCGGCGCCAATGTTGCCGCCGGCGCCCGGCTTGTTGTCGATGATGACGGTGCCGAGCGAATCCTTGACGGCTTCGGCCAGCACGCGCGCGGTCACGTCGATTGGCCCGCCGGCGCCGTAAGGAACGACGAGGCGGATCGGGCGCGAGCCTTGGGCGATCGCGAACGAAGAAGATAAAAGGACAGCGGCGGCGCCAGCGGCCAGCAGCGTCCTGCGGAGTGAGATTGCGGTTTTCATCGCATGATTCTGCCTCGCGCAGGTTGCGATTGATTACAGGCGTTTGCGCAAGCGCCGTCACGCCGCTGGGTCGGTTGGGGCGTTGTTCAGGGAAGAACCGGGCGCGCCGCGTATCGAAGCGATCGTCCGGCTCGAGTCTCGGCCAACCAACCTCGAAGGAGAACCTACATGACCACCCGCCCCCTGATCGCCATCGGCGCCGCTGCCATCGCGGCATTGCTCACGCTCGGCTCGGCCGCCGCATCGGCCCACGAGGTCAGCCGCCATGGGCCTGCGCCTCACATGGGCGTGCCCTATCACGCCACGGCATATCCCGCGACGCCGCACATCGACCAGCGCCAGGCACGGCAGCAGGGCCGCATCGCGCACGGCGTGCGCAGCGGCCAGCTCACGCGGCACGAGGCGCACCGGCTCGAACGCCAGCAGCGCACGATTCACCACATGGAGCGGCGCGCCAAGGCCGACGGCATCGTCACGCACGGCGAGCGGAGCCGGATCTTGCAGGCGCAGAACCGCGCGAGCCGTTCGATCCGCAACCAGAAGCACGACCGGCAGCACTATTGATCCGGTGCGGGCGGCGAGCGACAGCGCGGCTTCGCGAACAAGGTCGACCAAGGTCCGCGCTGCAAGCTGAGTACAGATCGTTGAACGCTGATGTTTTGAACAAAAATGCCGTCGCCGCTAGTGGGGTGGACGTGAGCAGCTATAAATTCAGTAGTGAAGCCGGCGGCTTCGGAGGAAAGCGGCAGGGCCGCTCGGCCTTGACAGCGCAGCCGGTCAGGGTCGGTCCCAGCGAAAGAGCAGAGCTGCCCTGGACCGCGTCGCGGCGATCAAGCGCGCGTTCGGCTCGTCGGTCTGAGCCACCCAGTCGATCGCTTCCTGCCGGCCTCGGCCGAACTGTTCATGGCGCCGCGTCAAGCGATCGAGGCGAACTGCTTCATCGCCGTCGACGTACCAGACGTCGTCGAGCAGGCCCGCCACCGCGCGCCACGGACCGTCGTCCAAGAGCAGATAGTTGCCTTCGGTGATGACGAGCTGGGTCTCCGGCAGCACCGCAATCGCGCCAGCGATCGGCTCCTCGATCTCGCGCCGGAATTCGGGTGCGTACACCACCTCGCTCGCGCCCTGCGTCCGCAGACGCTGCAGCAAAGCCGCGTAGCCCGCGCTGTCGAAGGTGTCGGGCGCGCCCTTGCGGTTTGCGCGGCCGAGGCGCTCGAGTTCGACGTTCGCAAGGTGAAAACCGTCCATCGGGATGACTTGCGACAGTTGCGGAAACGCCCGATGCAGCGCGAGCGCCAAGGTCGATTTGCCGGCGCCAGGCGGTCCCACGAGTCCGAGCAGCTTTCGATTTCCGTCTTCCAGCAGTTTGCGCATGCGTTCGAGATAAGGCGCGGGGATCACGGGAACATCGATTGGCGTCATCGAAACCTTGAATACATGAGCGGCATCGGGCTTGACGCGAACAGCGCGCTAGCCAGGTAGGTCCGCCGGCGGCCACTGGCGTGCGCTGTGCAAAACACGGAGGGTGCGAATCCGATCGTCGGAAACGTCGTAGACCAGGATGTAGTTGCGGTGCACGACCAATTCGCGTGTGCGGTCAACCCGGCCTGGTCGGCCGAGTCGGGGATGATCCAGCAGAACAGCTGCTTTGGATGAGAGCAACTCGTCCAGCGCGATCGCGGCCGACGGGTTGTCCGATGCGACGTATTGCCGTATGGATGCGCGATCGCGCGTGGCCAAGCCGGTCCAAACCAGATTCACGAATCGGAAGCAGCGAGCTTTTCCCGTAGCTGCGATCGCCAAGCATTGGCTTCGGCTTCGACTTCTTCAGCAGAGATCAGGTCACCGGCATCGGCTGCGGCGATGCCCAATTGCACTTGGCGACTGAACCACGCCTCGGCCGCCGGCGGCTGTTGACGTTGAACGAACTCACGCATGAAGTCGCGCAATAGCTGAGCGCCCGTGCGATCGCTGGCCTTGGCCGCGGACGCGAATTGGGATTTGAGGTCTTCTTCGACTCGAAAAGTGAAGGTCGCTTCAGTCACTGGAGGCGCAAATTGTGTTACACGGGAAGTGCATCGTATCACCCTGACCATGTGCCGTTTGCGCGTTGTTCACGCGGCATCCGGGGGCGCGAGCGGCAGCGCCTTGTCGGCCTCGGTCGTGAACGCATCGGCAAAAAACTCTTCGGGCGGCAGGC
>JBDTRV010000528.1:0-2500 GCA_039931475.1 Burkholderiales bacterium
GCGGATAGCGCAACACGCGGCCGTTGAGGCCCGGGTCGGGCTCGGTGTTGTAGAGCCAGTCGGTGCGTGGGTTGCCGATGCAGTACAGGTAGCCGACCGGGATGTGAATCCAGTGGTAGTTGTCCGTCGGACCAGCTTCGATCAGCAGCACGCGCTTGGTTGGGTCGGCCGACAGGCGCTTCGCTAGCAGGCAGCCGGCGGTGCCGGCACCGACGATCACGTAATCGAACTGAGATTGCGTCATGGCCGGCACGCAGCCCTTCCGTCGGGTCGATCCCCGCTGCGCGGGGCCCCTCGCCCAGCGGCTTCAGGGCGCTCAGCCCCAACAATGGCGTAGTCGAATTGAGGCTCGGTCATGGTCAGGGCAAACGCGAACCATAGCCCGATTCGCGTTGGTGGCGGATCGCAAGAACGAATACCTCATCGGACCTCGCATCGAAATGATAGAGCGCGAGGCAACCCGAGCGACCGCGCGAGATGATGAGTTCGCGCAGTTCGCTGCCCACCTTGCGGCCGATTTCAAGATGGTTTCCAAGTACCCCGATTGCTTCTTCGATCAGGTCCGCGGTTGCGTCCGCCGCCGTCGGATACGTTTCGACGAGAAATTCGCTCAAGCGAACGATGTCTGCCCGTGCCCGCCCCGAGTACGCGATGGTGGTCACGCGGAGTCGTTCGGCGAATCAGGCATCGATCGCTTTTGAGGTCTCCGAGCCGCGCCCGCGAATTGGCTTGATGTCAGGCACTGTTTCTCCTGTCGTTCGCGCCCTGATCCGCTGCTTGATCCATTTGTGGACGTCGTCAGCCGCATATACCGGGCCGCCATTGCGAATGTCTTCGAGAGCCTCGATCGCGTCGTCGATGAACGATTGGCGAGCTTCGGCTTGCTCGGCGGCCCGCTGCAGCGCGCCAACCATGAACGCGTGAGCGGATACGCCTTCGCGTGACGCGACCGATTGGATGCGGATTTTGAGTTGGTCCGTGAGTTTCAGGGAGGTGGTCGTCATCGTTGTCGCGAAGTGAAAAGCCGGGTAGCACCGCTGGCTTTGGCAGGCATTGAAATTCGGCAACCCGCTCAGTCCGGCGCTGCAGCCGCCGTCATTTCGACGTGGGCATCACGAACTCCGCGCCCTTCGGCGTGCTTTCCGGCCAGCGCTGCATGATCGACTTCTGCTTCGTGTAGAAGCGCACGCCCTCCTCACCATAGGCGTGCATGTCGCCGAAGATGCTCCTTTTCCAGCCGCCGAAGCCATGCCAGGCCATCGGCACCGGAATCGGGACATTGATGCCGACCATGCCGACCTGCACCCGACGACCGAATTCGCGCGCCACGTGCCCGTCGCGCGTGAAGCAGCAAACGCCGTTGCCGAATTCATGCTCGTTGACGAGTCGTAGCGCTTCGCCGAAGTTTTTCACCCGCACACACGAAAGCACGGGGCCGAAGATCTCTTCCTTGTAGATGCGCATGTCGGGTTTGACGTGGTCGAACAGGCTGCCGCCCATCCAGAAGCCGTTGTCACAGCCCTTGCCGGCGCCTGCGCCGCGGAACTTGCGGCCGTCAACGACGAGCTTCGCGCCTTCTTTTTCGCCCTGCGCGATGTAGCCGGTGATCTTTTCGTGCGCGGCGGCAGTGACGATCGGGCCCATCTCGGCTTCCAGATCGGTGCCGTTGCGAATCTTCAAAGTGCGCGCGCGCTCGGCCAGCGCCGGCATGATCTTGTCGGCCGCATCGCCAACGAGCACCGCTACCGAGATCGCCATGCAGCGTTCGCCGGCGGAGCCGTAGGCCGAGCCGATCAGCGCATCCACCGCCTGATCCATGTCCGCATCCGGCATCACCACCATGTGGTTCTTCGCGCCGCCCAGCGCCTGCACCCGCTTGCCGTGCCGTGCGCCGGTCTCGTAGATGTGGTTGGCGATCGGGGTCGAGCCGACGAAACTGATGGCCTTCACATCCGGATGTTCGAGCAGCGCATCGACCGCTTCTTTTCCGCCCTGGATCACGCTGAACACGCCATCGGGTAGGCCCGCTTGTTTCAGCAGATCGGCGATCAGCAGCGACGGACTCGGGTCGAGCGGACTCGGTTTGAGAATGAAGCAGTTGCCGGTGGCTAAAGCGACCGGGAACATCCACATCGGCACCATCACCGGGAAGTTGAACGGCGTGATGCCGGCCACCACGCCGAGCGGTTGGCGCAGCGTCCAGTTGTCTATGCCCGTGGACACCTGATCGGTGAAGTCGCCCTTGAGCAGTTGCGGCGCGCCGCAGGCGAATTCGACGATCTCGATGCCGCGCGTGACTTCGCCCTGGGCGTCGGTGAAGACCTTACCGTGCTCGGCGGTGATGGCGTGGGCCAGATCGTCGCGGCGCTCGTTCAGCAGTTGCAGGAACTTGAACAGCACGCGCGCGCGGCGTAGCGGCGGTGTGTCGGCCCAGGCCGGAAAGGTTTTTTCGGCGGCGGCGACGGCGCGGTCGACTTCGGTCTTACCGCCCAGCGCGACT